>NZ_JBSGBN010000216.1:0-9919 GCF_053601275.1 Streptomyces sp. NPDC004752
CGCCCCCGCCCCCCCCCCGCGGGCCCTTGCCCCCCCGGGGGCCCCGCGGCCGGTGGCCGCCGCGCGGCCCGGGCCCGCCCCCGCCCGGGGCCGCCCTGCTCAGGACTGCGTCGGCTCGCCGTGCGCGCGCACCGTGTTGAGGATCTTCATGATGGTCTCCGTGTCGACTTCACCGTCCACGCCCTTGGCGGCGTAGAGGTTGAAGGACACGATGTCGTCCGCCGAGTTCCGGAAGGCGAACGTGACCGCCTTGCCGTCGCTCTCGCACTTGCCGGTGCGCGGGGTGTTGGTCGAACGGGCCCAGGCGTAGGCGCCCTTGACGCCCGACTTGGTGGTGTAGTCCGTGGCCTTCTTGTCGTAGGTGATGCTCTTCTTGTCCGGCTGGGTGTAGCCGCCGTAGACCCACCAGGGCACGCCCCGGATCGCCGCCTCGCCGGGGCTCTTGGCACCGCTCTCGCCCTTGGTGCCCGCCACGGCCAGCGCGGTGTCGTCGGTCCGGCCGTCCTTGTCGTCGTCGGAGGTGCACCACTTCGACTTGTACTCGGCCGGTGCCGACATCATGATCAGCGGTTTGGCATCGGGCGACTTGCGGTCCTCGAAGCCGATCGAGGTGCCGGGGGAGTCGATCTCCCAGTCCGCGGGCACGTCGAAGGCGGTGCCCCACTTGGGGTTGATGACCACCTTCCAGCCCGCGACGAGCGGCTTCGCGGTCTCGGTGCCGCGCGGATTCGGCTCAGCGCCGGACGACTGGCTCGCCACCGGGTCCGCCGAGGGCGACTGGCGGGCCTTCTTGTCCGTGCCGTCGTCCGCCTTGTCGTCCTTGTCGCCGCCCAGCACCAGGAATCCGGTCACGCCGGCCGCGACGACCACCGCGGTCGCCGCCACGATCGCGACGAGCTTCGTCCGATTCCCGCCACCACCACCCTGCGGCGGCTGCGGCGGCTGGGGCGCCCCGACGGGTGCGGGCGTGCCCCACTGCGGCTGCTGCGGCTGCTGCGCATACGGGTTGGGCTGCTGGTAGCCGGGCTGCTGATAAGGATTCGGCTGCTGGTAACCCGGCTGTTGATACGGGTTGCTCTGCGGATTCTGCTCGCCCCCTGGCGGCTGCTGTTCTGGCCACATGGGCAGTAACCCTAGTGCCGTGCCGGACACGATTCGGTCACCGGACCTTGTCAGGGACGTACCGAACCGGGGCAGGCGGCTCCCGGGCGTGGCGGGTGGGTTCACCAGCCGCGGCGGATGTGTGGGGCGCGGCGGGGCGAGGGCGGGAGGTAGGCGGCGCGCAGTCGGGCGACGAGGGCCCGGCGCAACTCCCGGTCCTGGTCGGTCTCCAGCGGCATGTCGAGCTGGACGATGCCCACCCCCGCCGCGCGCAGCCAGCCGATGCGGGCGGCGACGGTGTCGGGAGAGCCGACGAACGCGTCGGCCACCGAGCGGGCGATATAGGCGGACAGCTCGTGGGCGCCGGTGACACGGCCGCGTTCACGGTCCCGGTCGAGCTGCACGGCGTCCAGCCAGCGGGCGGCGCCCGGGCCCGAGGTCAGCCGCAGCGCGTCCTCGCGGATGCGCCGGGCGCGCTCCTCGGCCTCCCCGTCGGTGGGGGCGGTGATGACGGTGACGTGGCGCCAGATCCGAAGGGTCCGGCCGTGTTCCGCCGCCGCCGAGTGGGCCCGTGCGATCTGTCGGCGGGTGGCGCTCAGCGGCAGCGGCGACACCGCGTACACGTCGGCGTACCGGCCGGCGAGCGCCACGCCTTGCGGGGAGGAGCCGCCGAAGGACAGCAACTCGGCGCGGGGCCGCGGCAACAGACCCGCGCGGGCGCCGCGCACGGTATAGAACTCGCCGTCGTGGTCGAAGTCCTGACGCTCGGTCAGCGTCCGGCGGAAGACATCCAGATACTCCCCCGCCCGGCGGTAGCGGTCCGCCTTGCCGAGGGTGTCGCCGTCGCGTGCCACGTCCGCGTCGCTGGAGCCCACGATGGCATGGGCGGCGGCCCGCCCGCCGGAGAGCCGGTCCAGGGTGGCCAGGGAGCGGGCGGCCACGGTGGGCGCGGTGGTGCCGACCCGGTGGGCCACCGCCACTCGGAGCCTGCTGGTGGCCGCCAGCGCCCAGGAGGCCACCAGCCACGGGTCCGGCCAGGAGCTCGACTGCACCACGAGGGCGCTGTCGAGCCCGTCCTCCTCGTTCTCCCGCGCGCTGCGGGCCACGAACTCCGGGTCGGCGTCGCGGTCGCGCGGGGCGGGGACGAAGCGCAGGGCCTGACGCTCCTCGGGTGTCGCGCCGGGCAGGGGTGCGGCGCGGACTCCGCCGCGTATGTCGAGCTCCATGGGATGCCTCCGGGGGCGGGAGTCAGTTGGCCGCGGCCGGGCCGAGCCGGGTCAGGGTGTCCAGGACCCGGGCCCGGCTGACGAAGACCTCGGGCGGCAACGACACATACAGCTGGATCGTCGTCACGCCCGGCCGGTGGTAGCGCAGGATGCGCTCGCGGCACTCCTCGGGCGAGCCGCTGATGAACAGTCCGTCGACGGCCTCGTCCGGGAGCGCCTTCTGCGCGCCCTCGACGTCGCCGTCGGCCCACCGCTCGTGCGACTCGCGCAGCAGCTCACCGTGGCCCAGCCACTCGTGGAACTTGCGGTAGGGCTCGCGGTTGAGGATCCAGGCGAGGAACGGGCGGCTGGCCCGGCGGGCGTAACCGGTGTCCTCGGTGGGGCAGACGAACACCTTCACGACGAGTTCCTTGCCCGCCGGCTGCGGTCCGACCGCGTCCAGGATCTTCGGTACGTCCTCCGGGAAGAGCAGGTTGGTGATGGCTCCGTCGCCCTCGCCGAAGCCCAGCCGCAGCATGCCGGGGCGCAGCGCGCCGAGGATCACCTTGACCGGGTCGGCGGGCGGGTGCGGCAGGCGGTAGCCGGTGATGGAGAAGGTGTCGAAGTCGCCGGCGATGTACTCGCCGCGCAGTGCCCGGGTCACGAACCGCAGGACGTCCCGGGTGCGCTTGAACGGCTCGTCGAACGGGATGCCGTTGATGTCGGTGACGTGCGCGGGCACGGACGCGCCCAGGCCCAACAGGAGCCTTCCCGGGGCGAGTTGTGCGAGGGTGGCGGCGGTCTGGGCGAGTACGGCCGGGCCGCGGGTGTGCACCGGGACGATGCCGGTGGCGATGCGCAGGGTCGGCGACCAGGCGGCGGCGGTGGCGAGCGGGGTGAAGGCGTCGGTGCCGCCGCCCTCCGCGCTCCACACGTCCGTGTAGCCGAGGTCGGGCAGCCGCTCGACGAGGAAGCGGTGCCGGTCGATGGTCAGCCCGGGCAGCGGCAGGGTGACGCCCCACTTCGGTGGCAGGTCGGGCGAAGGAACGTGGGAGAGGCTCATGAGGACACCCAGACGGTAGTGAGGTCGAGGAACCAGGACTGCGGTTGGACGAGGCCGTGCACCTTGGGCGAGAGCGCCCTCGGGTTGCGGTCGTTGACGACGAACAGCCAGGGCGCGTCCGCGGTGACCAGCTTCAGGGCCTGCTGGTAGTCGGCCTCGCGAGCGCTGCGGTCGACCTCCGCCCCGGCGGCGGCCAGCAACTTGTCGACCTGGGGATTGCTGTAGTGGCCGGTCCAGAAGGGGCTTCCGGTACCGATGAACAGCGGCAGCAGTGCCTCCGACTGGAAGAGGGTGGTGGACTGCGCGATGGCCTGCGAGTCGCGGGCCACCTCGCCCTTGGCCTCGGCGCTGATGAGCGTCGACCAGTCGGTGCTGCGGATCTCCACCTTGATGCCGACCGCGGCGAGGTCGCGCTGCACCGCCTCGGCGATGGGCACCGGTATCAGGTTGCCGGAGCCGCCGGTGGGGACGGTGACGGAGGTGGAGAAGCCCTTCGGGTAGCCGGCCTCGGCGAGCAGTTTCCGGGCCTTGGCGGGGTCATGGCCATAGGTGTCGCTCGCCGGGTCGTAGGCGAACGTGCCGTGCGGGGCGGCCTGGTGGGCGGGGTCGGCGGTGCCGTGCAGGAGGTCCTCGGCGATGGCCTCGCGATCGATCGCGTAGTTGGCGGCCCGGCGCACCCGAGGGTCGTTCCAGGGCTTGGCGGTGGTGTCGAGGATCCAGTACCAGAGGTGGTCGTAACTGTTGGTGACGACCTTGGCGCCGTCGGCCTCCAGGCTCGCCATGTCGTCGGGGTTCGGGTACTCGATCCAGTTGACCGAGCCGGAGCGCAGCGCGGCCGTGCGCGCGGCGGCGTCGGGCAGCGCCTTCACGATCAGTTTGTCCAGCTTGGGCGCGCCGCGCCAGTAGTCCTTGAACGGGGCGAGTTCGATCTGTTCGCCGGCCTTCTGGCTGAGGAAGCGGAACGGGCCCGTGCCGACGGGGTGTTCGGAGAACTTCGCCGAGCCGGTCTTGCGGACGGCGGTCGGGCTGGCGATCAGGACGTGGGCGAGGTCCTGGGGGAAGTGCCCATTGGGCTCCTTGGTGACGAGCTGGATCCGGTCGTCCGCGAGCTTGCGGTACTTCGTGATGTCACCCGCGTACTCGCTCGCCGAGGCACCGAGGGCGTCCGTGTGGTACGGGCTCTTCTTGTTCAGGTAGCGGTCGAGGTTGAAGACGACGGAGTCGGCGTCGAAGCGGGTGCCGTCCTGGAACTTGACCCCCTTGCGCAGGGTGAACGTCCAGGTCCTGCGGTCCTGGGCGACCTTCCAGGAGGTGGCCAGGGCGCTGGTGATCTCGGACGGGCGGTTGCTCTTCGACAGGTCGTAGCGGGTCAGGCCCTCGTAGATCTGGAAGCTCACGAGGCGTTTGCCCTCGAAGCCGGCGCCGCCGATCACCGTGTCGGGGTTGGGGAGTTTGCCCGTCGCGCCGATGACGAGGGTGCCGCCGGACTTTGCGCCGCCGGATGCGTCGTCGTCGGCGGAGCCGGTGCCGCACCCGGCCGCGGCGAGGCTCAGCAACAGCGCGGCGGCCAGGCCGCTGTGCCGTCTGGGGGCGGATGGAGGGTGGTGGTGCGTCATGGGTTCCTCGTCGTCGTTCAGGGGGTGGAGTTCAGGGCCGGAGTTCAGGGGGTGGAGTTCAGGGCCGGAGTTCAGGGGGTGGACGGTTCACCGACCGGCGCCGGATCGCCGGGCCGCGTCGGCGTGGGGGGCTCCGGGAGGCCGCCGTCGGCGGCCAGCAGGGCGCGGGTGTAGGGGTGACGGGGCGCCGACCACAGGGCCGGGGCCGTGCCCTCCTCCACCACCTGTCCCTCGCACAGCACCACGACCCGATGCGCGAGACGGCGTACGACGGCCAGGTCGTGGGAGATGAACAGGTAGGCGAGGCCGAGGTGTTCCTGGAGCTCGGTGAGCAGGTCGAGGACCTGGGCCTGCACGGTGGTGTCCAGGGCCGAGGTCGGCTCGTCGCACACGATCAGGTCGGGGCCGGTCGCCAGGGCACGGGCGATGGCGACGCGCTGCACCTGCCCGCCGGACAGCTGACGCGGATGGCGCCGGGCGAGCCCCGGGTCCAGGCCGACCTTGCGGAAGAGATCGGCGACGATCGCGGGGCGCTCGCGGCGCGGTGTGCCGTTCACCCGCAGGGCGAACGCGACCGCCTCCCCGGCGCGGAGCGCCGGATTCAGCGAGCCGCGCGGCTGCTGCGGCACGAACTGGAGCCGGGCACGGATACGCCGTCCGGCGGCTCCGCGCAGCCGGTGGGGGTCGTGATCGTCGAAGCGGACCGTGCCGGAGTCGGGTGTGAGCAACCCGAGAGCCAGCCGGGCCAGGGTCGACTTGCCGGACCCCGACTCACCGACCAGCGCGACGGTCTCGCCACGCGCCACCCGCAGGGAGACGTCGTTCACGGCGAGGGGACCGCGCCGGTAGCGCTTGGACACCTGGTCGAGGCGGAGGAGAGCGTGGCCCCGGGGGGAGCCGGGGTCCTGGGCCGCGATGACCGTCGCCTCCCGGGTGGGCGGTGCGCCGACCGTCCCGGCCGTGTCTGCCCTCGTATCACGCTTAGGCGCGGCGCCCGCGCCCCCCGCCGCATCGGCGTCTGTGCCGCGGCTCATCGAGGACCCCCCGGCCGCGCGGCCACCAGCGCGGCGGCATACGGGTGTTCAGGGGCGGTCAGGAGCTTGTCCACGGGGCCGGTCTCGACGATCCGTCCCGATCGCATCACCGCCACCCGGTGGCCGATACGGCGGGCGACGCCTATGTCATGGGTGACCACGAGCAGGGTGGCGCCGCGCGCCGCGAGCAGGTCGAGGACGCGGTTGCGGATCCGGGCGTCGAGCGCCGTGGTCGGTTCGTCGGCGATCAGCAGACCGGGGGCACAGGCGAGGGCCAAGGCGATCACGGCGCGCTGGCGCTGCCCGCCGGACAGCTCATGCGGGTAGCTGCGGGCCGCCCGGTCGGGGTCGGTGAGACCGGTCGCGTCCAGGAACGCGGGGACGGCCTGCCGGGCCGCGCGGCGGCCGACGGCCACCCGGTGGCGCAGCAGCACCTCGACGAGCTGGGCACCGATCCGGCGCAGCGGGTCGAGCCCGGCGTCCGGGTCCTGGGGGACGTATCCGATGCGGCGTCCGCGGATGTCGGAGAGGGCCCGTTCGCCCAGGGCGCGCAGGTCGGTGCCCGACAGCCGCACGCTGCCGCTGACCTCGGCGGTGGGGCCGGGCAGCCCGAGGACGGTGCGGGCGAGGGTGGACTTGCCGCTGCCGGACTCCCCGAGCAGGACCAGGGCCTCTCCGGGGTGCACGGTCAGGGACACCCCGTCCACGGCCCGCACCGCGCCGTGGGTGACCGTCAGGTCCACCACGTCCAGCCGTTCCGGTTCACTCATCGGCCGGCCTCCGTGAGCAGCGTCCGGCCGGCCCCGGTGCCGCGGCGCAGGGCCTCGCCGAGGGTGTTGAAGACGACGGAGACGACGAGGACGGCGAGGGCGGGCAGCACCGCGACCTCGGGGTGGGTGAGCAGGCTGGGCCGCAGCTCGTCGAGCATGGCACCCCATTCGGCGGCGGGCGGTGGCGCGCCCAGGCCGAGGAAGGACAGCCCGGCGGCGTAGACGATGGCCAGCCCCACCAGGGAGGACGAGTAGACGAGCAGCACGGGGGTGACGACCGGAGCGACCTGGCCGACGGCGACCGTCAGCGCGCCCGCTCCGCTCACCCGCGCGGCCTCCAGGTACTCGGCGCTGCGGATGCGCCGTACCTCGGTGAAGGCGACACGGGTGACCGCCGGGGTGAGCACGACCGAGAGCGAGACGACAGTGGCCAGGGTCCCCGGCCGCATCACGGTGGCGACGGTGATCGCCAACAGGACGCCAGGGAAGGCGTAGAGCACGTCGAGGGTGCGCAGCAGCGCGTGTTCGGTGCGGCGTCCGCCGAGGCCCGCGGCGATGCCCAGCAGCGCCCCGGCGACGGTGGCGACGGCGACCGGGAGCACTCCGCCGAGCAGCGAGGGTGCCGCCGCGACGAGGAGGCGGCTGAGGACGTCCCGCCCCAGCGTGTCGGTCCCGAGCAGGTGACCCGGGCTGCCCGGGGGCAACAGCCGCTCCCGGAGGCTGCCCGCGTCCGGGTCGTCGGGGGCGAGCAGCGGGCCGGTGACGGCGAGCAGGAGGAGGGCCGCCGCCAGATACGCGGAGACCGGTGGGCGTCGGCTCACAGCGCACCTCGCAGCCGGGGGTCGATGAGCGCGTGCGCGGTGTCGACGAGGATGTTGATGCCGACGAAGGCGACGGTGACGAGGAGCACGCCCGCCTGGATCAGCGGCAGATCGCGCGCGGTGAGCGCGTCGTAGAGCAGCCGGCCCACGCCCGGCCAGGCGAACAGGGTCTCCACGAACACCACCCCCTCCAGCAGATAGGCCAGTTGGAGCCCGCCGATCGTGAGCAGGGCCGGGGACGCGTTGTGTACGCAGTGCCGCAGGACGGCCGCGCGGCGCAGGCCCCGGGCGCGCAGCCCGTCGGCCAGGTCGGAATGCAGGACGGAGCCGAGGGCGGCACCGAAGACCCGGGCGGTCAGGCCGAGCGGGACGAGTGCCGCCGCCACCGCGGGCAGCACGAGATGGTGCAACTGGTCGGCCATGCCGCCGCCGGTGAACAGATCGTGGGTGCCGCCGGCCGGGAACCAGCGCAGCCCGATGGCGAAGACGGCGATGAGCAGCAGGGCCACCGAGTACTGCGGCGCCGACACCGCGAGCGTGCTGAGGGCACGCGACACCCGGGCCGCGGGCCCGTCGGGGCGGCCGGCGCCGAGGGCGCCCAGCAGGGTGCCGCCCGTGAGCACCAACAGGAACGCGGCGCCCGCGAGCAGCAGGGTCTGGCCCAGAGCCGGCAACAGCAGCTCCCCGACCGGTCGTTGCGCGGAGATGGAGACGCCGAGGTCGCCGTGGAGTGCGTGCCATAGCCAGCGCGTGTAGCGGACCGGCAGCGGCTCGCCCAGTCCCAGGTGTTCGGTGAGCCGTTCCCTGGCCTCGGCGGGGGCACCGGGGCCGAGCAGCGCGGACACGGGGTCGCCGGGGACGAGGGCGACGGCGGCGAAGACGACGACGGTGACGCCGAGGAGGGTGGGGACGGCGAGCAGCAGACGCCGCAGAAGGTACCGCGTCATCCGTCGGTCTCCCGGGTCGGATGTGGGTGCGCGGCCATGCGCTTGGTCCTTCCTGGGCTGGGCGGGCGATGCGGGAGAAGCGTGCGGGAGCGCGAGCGGGGACAACCAGCCAGGTGTTGATGCTGATACCCGTGGTCATAGGACCGGTGGTGCGGAATACACGCTTCCCTCATATACGTGTGATCTGGCCGCTGTTGACCCCCGCCGAACGGCCGAATTACGCTGTTGCCATGGTCAAACGGCGAACCGACTTCACCCTGGTCGGTATCGGCGGCTCGTGGCACCGCAGGTGCTTCGACGAGTCCTGTCGTCCGTGTGCCGGGCGCTGATCTGACGGACAGTCCGTCCCCGCGCCCCTCTCCCGCTCCAGGCCGATCCGCCATCGCTGAGGGGACCACACGTGAAGCCGTATCGCCCATCCGGCGTCATCTCCCGTGAGATACCGGAGAGTTCGTGGTGACGACGCTGACCACCGCGACCGCCTTCGGTGACCCGCGGGCGCTGCACGCGGAGATCGACAACCCGCTCGACATGATCGCCGGGCACCAGTTCCTGGCCGAGGCGGAGGAGCGCCCCACCAGGCAGCCGCCGTACCGCCGTTCCTGGGCGGCTGCCGCCTGCGACTGCGGGCACCCGGCCTGCGCCGGGCCGGGGGCCCACACTCGGGCACCCGGCACCCGGGTCTTCCTCGCCGAGCGCCACCCGGTGGCCAGCGCGGGACTGCGCAGTGTCCTGAACGCCGATCCGGGCACGACGGTCGTCGGCAGCTCCGGGGACACGCCGGGGCTGCCGGACGCGCTGCGCCGGGTCCGGCCCGACGTGGTGCTGCTGGGCCGACGCGGGGCGCTCGCGGAGGACCTGGCCCTGGTGGCCCGGCTGCGCGCCCTCGACGTGGTGCCCGAGGCCCGGGTGCTGCTGCTGCGCCGCGTGGAGAGCACTGCCGAGGCGAGCCGTGTGCTGCTGGCGGGCGCGAGCGGCTGTTTTCCGCTGGACCTGCCCGAGGAGGGGATCATCCGCGCGGTGGGCATCGCCGGCGCGGGCGGCTCGGTGTTCCTGCCCGCTCCGCCGCCGGCCCGCTTCCAGCCGGCGAGCCTGGCCGGGGACGCGGCCGAACCCCCGCCGCAGCAGTGCGGGCTCACCGACCGGGAACGCCAGGTCCTCGCGCAGCTCGCCCGCGGGCTGAGCAACGCCGAGATCGGCCGGGAACTGGCGCTGGCCGAGGCCACGGTGAAGAAGCACCTCACCAACGCGATGCGGAAGACGGGGCAGTCGGACCGGCTACGGGCGGCGCTGTACGCGCACCGCCACGGTCTGGCGGGCTGAACCGCGCACACGGCGATGGGCGGGCACGGCCGAGTGCCC
>NZ_JBSGBN010000217.1:0-9857 GCF_053601275.1 Streptomyces sp. NPDC004752
TCCGGCTCCGGCTCCGGCTCCGGCGAAGCCCGCCGCGCAGGCCGCCCCGGCCACCGCCGCCCCGCAGGGCCCCGAGTACGTGACGCTGCGCGGCCCCTCCGCGGCGGTCGCCAAGAACATGAACGCCTCGCTGGAGCTGCCGACCGCCACCTCGGTCCGCGCGGTCCCGGTGAAGCTGCTGTTCGACAACCGCATCGTCATCAACAACCACCTGAAGCGGGCGCGCGGCGGGAAGATCTCCTTCACCCACCTCATCGGCTTCGCGATGGTCCAGGCCATCAAGGCCATGCCGTCGATGAACTGGTCGTTCGGCGAGAAGGACGGCAAGCCGACCCTCGTCAAGCCGGCGCACGTCAACCTCGGCCTCGCCATCGACCTGATCAAGCCCAACGGCGACCGCCAGCTCGTCGTCGCGGCCATCAAGAAGGCCGAGACGCTGAACTTCTTCGAGTTCTGGCAGGCGTACGAGGACATCGTCCGGCGTGCCCGCGACGGCAAGCTGACGATGGACGACTTCACCGGCGTCACCGTCTCCCTGACCAACCCGGGCGGCCTCGGCACCGTCCACTCCGTGCCGCGTCTGATGCCCGGCCAGTCGGTCATCATGGGCGTCGGCTCGATGGACTACCCGGCGGAGTTCCAGGGCACCAGCCAGGACACCCTGAACAAGCTCGGCATCTCGAAGGTCATGACGCTCACGTCGACCTACGACCACCGGGTGATCCAGGGCGCCGCGTCCGGCGAGTTCCTGCGCCAGGTCGCCAACCTGCTGCTCGGCGAGAACGGTTTCTACGACGAGATCTTCGAGGCGCTGCGCATCCCCTACGAGCCGGTCCGCTGGCTCAAGGACATCGACGCCTCGCACGACGACGACGTCACCAAGGCCGCCCGCGTCTTCGAGCTGATCCACTCCTACCGGGTCCGCGGCCATGTCATGGCCGACACCGACCCGCTGGAGTACCGCCAGCGCAAGCACCCCGACCTCGACATCGTCGAGCACGGCCTGACGCTGTGGGACCTGGAGCGCGAGTTCGCCGTCGGCGGCTTCGCCGGCAAGTCGATGATGAAGCTGCGCGACATCCTCGGCGTGCTGCGCGACTCGTACTGCCGCACCACGGGCATCGAGTTCATGCACATCCAGGACCCGAAGCAGCGCAAGTGGATCCAGGACCGGGTGGAGCGCCCGCACTCCAAGCCGGAGCGCGAGGAGCAGCTGCGGATCCTGCGCCGGCTGAACGCCGCGGAGGCTTTCGAAACCTTCCTGCAGACGAAGTACGTCGGGCAGAAGCGGTTCTCCCTGGAGGGCGGCGAGTCCGTCATCCCGCTGCTCGACGCGGTGCTGGACTCGGCCGCCGAGTCCCGGCTCGACGAGGTCGCCATCGGCATGGCCCACCGTGGCCGGCTGAACGTCCTCGCCAACATCGTCGGCAAGTCGTACGCCCAGATCTTCCGCGAGTTCGAGGGCAACCTCGACCCGAAGTCCATGCACGGCTCCGGCGACGTGAAGTACCACCTGGGCGCCGAGGGCACCTTCACCGGTCTGGACGGCGAGCAGATCAAGGTCTCGCTGGTCGCCAACCCCTCCCACCTGGAGGCCGTCGACCCGGTCCTGGAGGGCGTCGCGCGCGCCAAGCAGGACATCATCAACAAGGGCGGCACGGACTTCACGGTCCTGCCGGTGGCGATCCACGGCGACGCGGCCTTCGCGGGCCAGGGCGTGGTGGCCGAGACCCTGAACATGTCGCAGCTGCGCGGCTACCGCACCGGCGGCACGGTCCACATCGTCATCAACAACCAGGTCGGCTTCACCGCGGCCCCCGAGTCCTCGCGTTCCTCCATGTACGCGACGGACGTGGCCCGCATGATCGAGGCCCCGATCTTCCATGTGAACGGCGACGACCCGGAGGCGGTCGTGCGCGTCGCACGCCTGGCCTTCGAGTTCCGCCAGGCGTTCAACAAGGACGTGGTGATCGACCTCATCTGCTACCGCCGCCGCGGTCACAACGAGTCGGACAACCCGGCCTTCACCCAGCCGCTGATGTACGACCTGATCGACAAGAAGCGCTCGGTGCGCAAGCTCTACACCGAGTCCCTGATCGGTCGCGGCGACATCACCCTGGAAGAGGCCGAGCAGGCGCTGCAGGACTACCAGGGCCAGCTGGAGAAGGTCTTCACCGAGGTCCGCGAGGCCACCTCGCAGCCGGCCGCCGCGGACGTCCGGGAGCCGCAGGACGGCTTCCCGGTGGCGGTCCCCACGGCCGTCTCCTCGGAGGTCGTGAAGCGCATCGCCGAGTCCCAGGTCAACATCCCCGACCGGGTCACCGTCCACCCCCGGCTGCTGCCGCAGTTGCAGCGCCGGGCGGCCATGGTCGAGGACGGCACGATCGACTGGGGCATGGGCGAGACGCTCGCCGTCGGCTCGCTGCTCCTTGAGGGCACCCCGGTCCGCCTGGCGGGCCAGGACTCGCAGCGCGGTACGTTCGGGCAGCGCCACGCGGTCCTGATCGACCGGGAGACGGGCGCGGACTACACCCCGCTGCTGTATCTGTCGGAGGACCAGGCCCGCCTCAACGTCTACAACTCCCTGCTCTCCGAGTACGCGGCGATGGGCTTCGAGTACGGCTACTCGCTGGCCCGGCCCGACGCGCTGGTGATGTGGGAGGCCCAGTTCGGCGACTTCGTCAACGGCGCGCAGACGGTGGTGGACGAGTTCATCTCCTCGGCGGAGCAGAAGTGGGGTCAGACCAGCGGCGTGGTGCTGCTCCTCCCGCACGGCTACGAGGGCCAGGGCCCGGACCACTCCTCGGCCCGCCCGGAGCGCTTCCTGCAACTGTGCGCCCAGAACAACATGACGGTCGCGATGCCGACCCTCCCGTCGAACTACTTCCACCTGCTGCGGTGGCAGGTGCACAACCCGCACCACAAGCCGCTGGTCGTCTTCACCCCGAAGTCGATGCTGCGGCTCAAGGCGGCGTCGTCGAAGGCGGAGGAGTTCACGAGCGGCCAGTTCCGTCCGGTCATCGGCGACGACTCGGTCGACGCGGCGGCCGTGAAGAAGGTCGTCTTCTGCGCGGGCAAGGTCTACTACGACCTGGACGCCGAGCGGAAGAAGCGCGGTGTGACCGACACGGCGATCATCCGTATCGAGCGGCTGTACCCGCTGCCGGGTGCCGAGTTGCAGGCCGAGATCGCCAAGTACCCGAACGCCGAGAAGTACCTGTGGGCCCAGGAGGAGCCGGCGAACCAGGGTGCCTGGCCGTTCATCGCCCTCAACCTGATCGACCACCTGGACCTGGCGGTCGGCGCGGACGTCCCGCACGGCGAGCGGCTGCGCCGCATCTCCCGCCCGCACGGCTCGTCCCCGGCGGTCGGCTCGGCCAAGCGGCACCAGGCGGAGCAGGAGCAGTTGGTGCGTGAGGTGTTCGAGGCGTAGGGCCTCCGGCGGTTCAGCCGATATCGAAGGGCCCGGCGCCGAGTTCTTGCTCGGTGCCGGGCCCTTCGCCTGGTCATGCCGGCGATTGCGGAGCGTGCGCGGGTGCGGGGCCGTGGGGGGTGGTTGCGCAGTTCCCCGCGCCCCTGATCGCCTGATCATGACCGACCGTTGCGGAACATGCGCGAATGCAGAGCCGTGGGGGTACTTGCGCAGTTCCCCGCGCCCCTGTTGGGGCGCTTCAGGGGAGGTACGCCTCGAAGTCCCGGGGGGCGGGGGCTCGTGTGGTGTGGTCAGCCCAGGAATGCCTCGAAGTCCCAGTAGGGGCGGGTGCGTTGGCGGGCTGAGATGGTGTGCGAGTGCTGGGCGCCCAGGGTGCGGGTCAGTGTGAGCAGACCGTCCTCCTCCAGTTTTCCGGCCTCCTCCTGCTCCCCCGCCGCCCGGAGATCGGCGGCGAGCGCCACCTGGCAGGACAGGGTCAGCGGATGCTCGTGGCCCAGGACGTGCCGTGCCCTGCGCAGGGTGTCCCGGCTCAGCACCACGGCGTCCCCGATACGTCCGTTGAAGTTGCGTCCGCTGGCGGCGTTCAGGGCACAGCCCAGAACCCAGGGGTGGTCCGCGCCGAGCGTGGCGGTGAGGCCGGCCAGCGCGGCCTCGAACATCGCCATGGCCTCGGCCCGTTCACCCGCGGCCTGCATCACGAGACCGGTGTTGGAGACCATGCCGGTGGCCACGGGGTGCGCGGGACCGAGGAGGGCGCGGTAACCGGCTTCGGCCTCGTCGATGAGCTCACGGGACTGGTTCAGATCGCCGTGTTCCCTGAGATAGTTTCCGTAGTTCGTGATGAACGCCAGGGTGCGGTAGTGCCCGCGGCCGTGCACCTGTGCCAGTTGGTCGAGGAGGCTTGCCATCTCGGGCCCCGTCTCCTGGGGCTGGCTGCCCTCGCGGCGACGGCACATGACCAGATGTCCGCGGGCCGACAGCGTCTGCGGATGCTGGGCGCCGAGCACCTGCACATGGAGCCTGACAACGGGTTCCTGGCGGGCCAGCGCATCACGGAAACGTCCCAGGAAGCGCAGGTCCTGTGCGACGGCGTTCCCCGAGCTGAGTGTGGTGATGTGCCGCGCGCGCAACAGGTTCTCCCGCCGCGCGAGGTTGTCCACGTCCAGGTCGTACGCCTCCTGGTACCGGCCCAGGCGTCGGAGGCCGACGCCGAGGTTGTGCCGGGCGATCAGCGTGAGGTTCTCGTCCGGACCGAGCAGGCGGAGGTAGCTGTCGAAAACCTCCTGCTGCAAGGTGTGTGCCTCGTCGTATCGGCCGAGGTGGCGCAGGCTGGCGGCGATGGCGCCCTTGGTGGAGAGTTCGGCGAGTTCCATCCGCGGCTCGGCGGCCTGTAGCCGTGTCTGGATGGCCCGGTCGAGTTCGTACGCCTCGCGGAACCGGCCGTCGGCCCGCAGGATGTTGCCCTCCTGAGTGGTGAGATCGAGCATCGGCTGGGCCAGCGGGTCCATGAACTGCGACCAGTGGTCGCGGATCCGCTGAGCGAGGTCCAGCCCGCTCTTGAACTCCCCGCTGCGCAGGCAGTACCGAAGGCAGTTCAGAGTCGTCTCCTGCACCCGGGTCTGGGTGCTGCTCAGTGCTCCCGAGGGCTCCAGGTGCGGCAGCAGTTCGGCGTAGCGGGGCCAGTTCCTGCTGTCGAGGGGATTGCCGGGATCAGCCTGCGCGAGAAGCGTGCGGACTGCCCTTCGGTGGATGTTCCGGTCGTCCTCGCCGGTGAGCTTGGAGACGATGTCGTGAACGAGCCGGTGCATGTGCACCGACTCCTGGTGCGGACCCATCTCGGCGCCCACCGGTCCGCGCGTCTCACGGGTGAGCACGGAGTAGTTGACCAGGGTGTCCAGGGCCCGGGTCCAGGCGGGCAGGTCCGTGACCATCCACCTCAGTTCCTCGGGCAGTTCGACCTGCGGGTAGGCACGGATGAGACCGATCGGGATCCGGCCGGGCGCGAACGACGTGCACAGGCCCAGAAGGTCGATGGCCTGCGGCTGCGCGTTGCGCAGCCGGTTGAGCAGTATCGACCAGGAAGTCATCGACGACTGGAGGATGCCGTCGCCGACGACCGGCTCGTCGACCGTGGAGAGTCTGCGCTCGCGCACCATGCGCAGATACTCCGGTACCTCCATGCGCGACTCACCGAGCCAGGAGGCGGCCTGCACCAGCGGCAGCGGCACGTCGCCGAACTCGGCGGCGACCTCGTCCGCCTCCTGTCCGGTGATGTGCGGAGCCCGCCGCAGCAGATAGGCGGTGGACTCCGGACGCAGGAAGGCGGGAATCTCAAGGATGTCGGTGTGCTCGCTCCAGCCGCGGTTGCGGGAGGTGATCAGGACGTGCCCCGGGCCCTGCGGAATCAGTGTGTTGACCCCGTCCGTGTCGTCCCAGCCGTCGAAGATCACCAACCAGCGGGTGTACGGCTCCCCGCGGCGCAGTGCCTCACGTGTGGCGCGAATGCGCTCACCGGGTTCATTGCCCATGCTCAGGCCCAGTTCCAGCCCGAGTTCGCCGAGGCGGTCGCGCTGGATGTTGCGGTCGTCGGAGTTGACCCACCAGACGACGTCGTAGTCGGGGCTGAAGCGGTGCGCGTACTCGGCGGCGAGCTGGGTCTTGCCGATGCCCGACATGCCGAGCAGGGTGCACACGGCGGCGCCGCGCTCGGCGTCGGCAAGGCGCTGGTGCAGGCTGGTCAGCAGGTCGTCGCGGCCGGTGAACCGCGGGTTGCGGCGCGGGACCTCGCCCCAGATCTCGCACCGCGTCTCGGGGTAGCGGGCCCGGTTGGCGAGCGGCTTCGGGACGCGACGGCGTTCCAGGCCGAGCCGCCTGAGCAGACGGTCCTCCGCCGCCTGCTCACTCAGTCCCCACAGGCTGGCCGGTTCCAGCACCGCGGTGGCGGGAAGAAGCGGCCGGTTGGTGAGATTGACGGCGGCGAACCGATCGGAGTGCGCGGCGACGAAACCGCGCAGGATGTCGTTCCACTCGCCGGCGGGACGCGGACCCAGTTCGAAGAACCAGTCGTCGAGAACGAGGAGGACCGGCCCGGAGGACAGCAGCAGATCGCCGAGCGAGTCCTCCAGCGTGACCTCACGCGGCGGGTCCCAGCGCTGCAGAGTGGCCTCGTGTCCGTGGCTCTCCAGGCACTGGGCGATCCATGTCGCCCACGAGCGATGGTAGCCCGGGAAGACCACCAGGACGCGCTCGGATGGCACCGCACCCTCGTCGCCCGACCGCCGCTGTCCCGCCATCGCACACTCCCTGTTCCCGCGTCTGCCGCACTCTCGCGCCACACGCTAACGCAAAGCACTCTTGTGCCGACGGAGTGTCATGAGAACTTTTGGGCGGTCACACCGAGACCGGCGTGATGCCTGCCCATCTCCTCAACGAACTCTCTGCCGGCCAACGTCAGTTCATCGGATTCAAGCAGTATGGACAAGGCTTCGCCGACATCATCTCGGTACGCCTCGAACCGTTGCCCGGCCCGACGCTGCCATGCGGGTGAAGCCAGTGACGCATGACGCGCCCGCCACCACAGATCGGTGAGCGCGAGATGCGCATAGGCGCCCTGGAGCACGGCCGGGACGGGCCGGGGGTCAGGACGCCAGCCCACGCGGTGTGTGCCGACGCCACCGGGGCGGCACAGCGGAACGAGCTCGTCGAGGGCGGCCAGCTTGGTGTGATGGGTCTCGTGCACCAGCGATTCCGCCAACTCCCATGATTCGGCGGGCAGTTGGGTCAGCGCGGCGCCCGGGGCGGCCCGGAGCGTGGCTCCCATGGCACCGGCCCGTCCGCGCACCGCGGGTGCCAGCGGTACCACGGCACGCAGCACGGTCCGGATCTCGAAGGCGCGCCCCGGATCGATCGACGACAGGAGTTCGCAGGCCACGCGCCATCGGCGCGCCCACATCCGGTGCGGACAGTACGGACGCTCGACGGCGTGCAGGGCTCTTGGCCCTATGCCGTGCGGGGGCACTCGGTACGGGTCGAGGTCATCGAGGACGACGGTGCTACCGGGCAGCGTACGCAGCGCCGACCAACCGGGTCCGCCACCGGCTTCGTCAGACGCGCCCGAATCCTGTGCCATGGGGTCCTGTGCCATGGGGTCCTGTGCCACCGAGCTTCGCAGCGTGACGTGGCTGTGCCCCTGGTCGTCGCTGATCCGTGTCAGCCCCGCGGTGTGGCTCAGGCGGGCCCGGCCGGAAGGGCACCGCAGCACACCGAGGCCCGGTAGCCGCAGTGCGCCCGACGGTGCCGGAACCCAGCCGTCGAACCCGCAGCCCGCGCGAACGGCGGCCGCGACCGCCACACCCCCCAGGTGGCCCAGATGTCCCTCGAAGGCGGCTCCGGCCGGCGCGGTGAGCGCCTCGCTGAGCCAGGCGCCGGTCATCGGATAGTCGAGGACGTCACGCACCGCGGCGGCGTCGGTCCGTTCGGCCCGCGCCAGGAACGCCCAGTCCTGGTCGAAGCGCCGGCGGGCCGCCACGGATGTCGCGCCGCGCTGCTCGACCTTGACGAGGAGCGCCTTCACCAGCAGCATGCGACGCGCGTGGAGTGCGACACGCAGTGCCGCCGTTGCCGCCGGTCCGGGCCGGGTCCTTGCGAGCGCCGTGAAGACCTCGGAAGAGACCGGTGTCCGGGTCATTCCCTCTGGTCCTCGCCGCGGGCGGCATCGACAAGTCCGGCCGAAAACTGACGCCCACCTGTTCCTCCCGGGCTCACAGGCTCGGGGTCGGTCTCGCTGTACCACACCTCCTGGAAGTCGACGGAGCCGCGCAGGACGTGGTCGACGGCCGCGATCAGCCCCGGATCGTCCATGGCACGCAATGTCCGCAGGTCGACACCGGTGAGGTCCGGCAGGAGCGCGGTCCATGCGACCTCGTCGCCCGGACCGAACGCCCCGTTCCTCTGCTCCCCCACCCTCGGCTCCTCCCTGCCCACGCCCGCCCCGCGCAGCCGCACTGGCTGCCCACTCCTTCCCGACAGGCCGGGGACAGAAACCCGACTCCGATCAACTTCGGTCGCGTTCGGTCAAGTTCGCCCAGTCTGCCGTCCATGGCCACCACGGCGGCGCCACCGCGTGCCACTGTTCCTCCGGCGTGCGCTCGGCCCCGGACCGCGCCTGCTCCTCCAGCCGCCGCGTCAGTTCCACGTCCGCCCAGTCGACCTCCCGCAGCGCCCCCACCAACCGCTGCCACTGGTCCCGGGCCGCCCGGTAGGCCGCGCGGGCCGCACGAGGGCGGTCCATCAGGGCGAGCACGGACCCCGAGCCGTGCCGCGCCCGCGCCGCGGCCACCGAGCCGGGATCGGCGCCGTACGCGGCCAGGGCCTCGCGCTCGGCGTTCTCGTACGCCTGGAGGGCGTCCACCAGGACCGGCGCCCCGGCCCGGTACCAGCCTTCGAGCCGGACCCGGCCGAGCTGCAGCCACACCTCAGCCCGCACGGCGGCGTCGGCCGCCGCCCGTACCGCCTGCCCCAGCAGATGTCTGCTCTCGAACAGGTCGGGCAGGAAGCCGAGATGGCGGAACCGCTGGGCCAGCGCACTGCCCACCAGGCCCTGCAGCCGACCGCGCTGGGCCGACCGCGCGGGCAGCGACTTCAGCGCCTCGCGCAGCACGTTCTCGGCCCGGTCCACGACCCGCGCGCCGTCCCCCGCCGACGCGCGCCGCAGCAGCGACTCGCCCCAGGCGGTGAGGAGTTCGCAGCGCCGGTCACTGTAGGGCGGCGCCAGCATGACGGCCGTCTCGTACGCCTCGTCGGCCTCGGCGGCCTCGCCCGCCACGTCATGGAACGCGGCCCGCGCGGCCAGGCAGGGCAGCCGCAGCTCCGGGTCCTCGCCCGCGGCCCCCTCGGCCGCCACCAGGGCGGCACGGGTCTCGGCGTCCTCGGCTCCCGCGGCCCCGAGCGCCCGGGCGAGGTCGAGCAGCGCCGGGCTGCGCACCGCCGCGGCGGCCTGTCCGGTCTCCAACAGCGCGCACGCCTCGCGCAGTTCGGGTACGGCCGCCCCGGGACGGCCCAGATCCAGCAGCAGGCGCCCGCGCAGCAGCAGCCGGGCCCGGTGGGCGGTGACCGAGGCGGGCGCCCCGCCGTCCGGCTCCCGCGGCCCGCCCTGCCGCACCGACTCGGCCCACGCCCGCGCCCCGGCCGCGACACCGGGCCAGGGTGCGTGCCGTGGGTCCAGTGCCGCCGCTGCCGCCGACAGCTGCTCGGACTCCCCCGTCAGCCTCCACAGCTCCCGTCGGCACGCGGCGAGTTCGAGGGCCGCCTCCGCCTGCTCGGTGGTGTCCGCCGGTGCCGCCGCGTGGGCCGCGGCGAGGTCGTCGACGGCGTCCCGCAGCAACGGGGCGCGCCGGCCGGCCGCGCGCACCGCCGCCGTGCCGGC
>NZ_JBSGBN010000218.1:0-6846 GCF_053601275.1 Streptomyces sp. NPDC004752
GGCCGCGCCCTCCGGCACCGCCCCCGCGCTACCCGGCGCCGCCATCCGCAACGTCGTACACCTCAGCGTCGGCGGCGAACTCCTGCGGATCCGCCTCAGCAACCGGCTCGGCACCGCCCCCCTGACACTCGGCGCGGTCACCGTCGCGCTGCGCGGCGCGGCCGGCCCGGACGCCGTGCCCGGCACGATGCGCACCGCGACCTTCGGCGGCGCCCCCACGGCCGCGGTCCCGCCCGGCGGTGACCTGGTCAGCGATCCGGTACCGCTGACCGCGCCCACCGCCGCGGACCTGCTCGTCACGATCCACACACCCGCCGACTCCGGCCCCGCCACCTACCACCGCACCGCCCTGCGGACCAGCTATGTCGCCCCCCGGGGCACGGGCCGGGCCGCCGACGAGGACGGCTCGGCGTACACGGCCACCACCAGCCACTGGTACTACGTCACCGACGTCGACGTCCTCGGACCCGGCGGCGGCTCCGGCAGCGTCGTGGCCTTCGGGGACTCCCTCACCGACGGCACCGGCTCCACCCACGACGCCGACCACCGCTGGCCCGACCGGCTCGCCGAACGCCTCCGGGCCCCCCGTCTCGGCGTGCTCAACGCCGGAATCGCCGGCAACCGCCTGCTGCGCGACGGCACCGGGCCGAGCGCGCTGTCCCGCCTGGACACCGATGCCCTGTCCCGGTCCGGCGCGCGGACGCTGATCGTCTTCGAAGGCATCAACGACATCAACGGCACACCCCAGGCGAACGACGTCCGCGACTTCACGGCCGCGTACCGCGCGATCGTCTCCCGCGCGCACGCCCACGGCATCCGGGTCGTCGGCGCCACCCTCACGCCGTACGGCGGCCACGGCGCCTTCACCGCCGCCCGCGAGGACGTACGACAGCGGATCAACGTCTTCATCCGCACCGGTGGAGCCTTCGACGCCGTCGTCGACTTCGACGCCGCCGTCCGCGACCCGGCACAGCCCCAGCGGATCCGGCCCGCCTACGACCCCGGCGACCATCTGCACTTCAACGACGCGGGCATGCGGGCGCTGGCCGACGCGATCGACCTTGGCACCCTGAGCTGAACCGCCCGCGGTGACCGGCGACCGGTGGCCGATTCCGCGGCGCGCCGGGCACTGTGGGTGCCGTGGTGCCGTGGTGCCGTCAGCCCCAGACCACCGCGCCCAGCCACGCGCCCATGATCAGCAGACAGGTGAACAGCTCCGTCAGCACGCTGGAGCCGCCGGAGCGCATCGCCGTGCGCAGCGCGGCCAGCGCCTCGCCATGGCGGCCGAGGCGCAGCCGCTCGTGCAGATAGATCCCGGCGAGGAAGCCGGGGACCGCCCCGACCACGGGCACCAGGAAGAAACCGAGGAACGCCCCCACCCCCGCGTACACCGCTGTCCGCGGCGTCGCACCGCTCGCCCGCAGCCGCCGGGGCGGCAGCGCCCAGCGCACCACCTGGGACAGGAACAGCACGACGGTGGCACCCACCAGGACACCCCACGCGACCGGCTGCGGATCCTGCAGCGCCCACCACAGCACTGCGGCCCACACCAGCCACGAACCCGGCACCCCGGGTACCAGCACCCCGCACAGGCCGAGCGCCATGACCAGGCCGACCAGCAGGAGTTCCCACACTCCCATCTGCCCAGCGTGCCGGAACCCGGCCGCCGACGCAGGGCGGGTACGAGTCAGTCATGGACGTCCCGGGCCACCCAGCCGCGCTCGTAGGCGTGCCAGCCCAGCTGTAGCCGGGTCGTCACCCCGGCCAGCTCCATCAGCCTCTTCACCCGCCGCTGCACGGTCCGCAGGCCCAGGTCCAGCTGCTTGGCGACGCTCGCGTCGGTCAGCCCGGCGAGCAGCAGCGACAGCACCTCCAGGTCGGTGTCGTCGGGGCCGTCCGGCCGCTGCTCGCAGACCCCCTGCACGCCCAGCCTGAGCGGCAGCGCCTGGTGCCACACCGCCTCGAACAGTCCCGACAGCAGTTCCAGCAGGCCGCCGGCGTGCACCAGGAGCGCGGCCGGTTCCGTGCGGTGCGAGGTGAGCGGCACCATGGCCAGCGAGCGGTCGGCGACCACCAGCCTGGTCGGCACCTCGTCCACCACCCGCACCTGCTCGTTCCGGCCCAGGGCCGCCGTCAGCTCGGTGATCCCGTTCGGCAGGTCCAGCAGCGCGCGCTCGACCACCAGCCGGTGCCGGACGCCGCGTCCGGCGGACTGCTCCTGGGCGTCGTTCTCCCTGTCGGAGCCGGTCATCGGGTCGCCGGTGACCAGCGCGCAGACCTCGTCGCTCGCGGCCAGCCGCAGTTGCAGGAAGCGCTGGGCCACGGCGTCGGCACCGGTCACCACCTCGACCAGGTCGTGCACGGCGGGCTCGGCGGCCGCCGCCCGGTACTCCTCGGCGAGCAGGGCCGCCGCCAGCTCGGCCTTCTCCAACTCGTGCCGCTGCTGGGTGAGCAGCGCGCCCAGCGCGAGGCCCGGGGGCGCCGCCAGCCAGCGGCCCGGGCGCGCCGACTGGGCCGCGAGGCCGTGCCGTTCCAGCCGGCGCAGGGCGCGCTCCATGTCGTGCTCGGCCAGCATCAGCCGCCGGGCCAGTTCGGGCATGTCGGCGGCGCCCATGGACACCAGCGCCCGGTACGCCGTCTCGTGCCTCTCGTCCAGTCCTAACGCTGCCAGCATCAGCCCTCGTCCCTCCCCGGCGGCCCGACCACCCCTCGCGGCGGGCTCGCGGCGGGGTGCGGCGGAAATCGGCCACGGCGCGAACCCGCCTCGGCACATCATCGCCATACCAGCGGTCACTTTGTCACGGCGGCCTCACCGCGAAGTCGATCGTCTACTGCCGTGCTTCGTACGGCAGTTCATCGCCTCCCTCGACGCCGTTCGAGGCGGACCGCGCGCCGCTTTTTTCGGATGCCCCGTTTTCCCGAGGCCCGCGCGGTGGACAATTAGGGGCATGAGCCAGCAGGGGGGTAGGCCCACCCGAGACGAGGACGACTGGTGGGGCCGGTTGTACGACGACGCCACGCAGGACACGGGCGCCACGCCCGCGACGGATTCCCTGGAGGACCGCTTCGACTCGGCATCGAACACGCTGAGCCCCGACGCACCGGGCGCACCGGGCGCACGGGAGTCCGGTGCCGGTGCTGGTGCAGGGCCTGGTGCCGGTGGCCGGGCGGACGAGCGGCGTGCGGATGCGGCCCGCGCGGGAAGCGGGGACCGGGTCGATGCCCCTCCCGAGGACGGGGCGCCGACGCGGAGGGGTCCGGGTCCGGCCGAGCCGGCGCCCAGCGACGTGCCCTCCGCGCCTCCCGGGGCACCCGAGAGCCCGTCGGGCCCGGCGGTCCGGCTGTCCGGGGGAGGGGACGAAGGCGCCCCGGGGGCGGGCGGGTTCGGGGTGAATGGACGGGCGGCCCCGGCGTCCAGGGGAGGGGACGAAAGCGTCCCGGAGACAGGGGAATTCGGGGCGACGGGCCCAGTCGTCAGCGGTCCGCATGGGCAGCGAGGTCCGGCCGATCGGCACACCTCCCCGGAGCGGACCGCCGCCGCGCCGAGCCCTGCCGAGAGCCCCTCGTCCCTCCCACCGGATCCGGCCCCTGGCCCCGACGTCGACGCCGACGCCGGGCGGGGCTCCGTCTCCGGTCTCGGTTCGGGGCCTGCTTCCGGGCCTGCCTCGTCGCCCGCGGACCCTCCGCCCCTGCCGTCCCCGTCGGCCTTCCCGGCCGTCGGGCAGAAAGCCTCTGATCCCGTGGAGAGTGCCCCGTCCCGGTCGCGGGATTCCGCAGTGGACCCCGCTGCCGGGCAGGGGAGCAGGGGAAGCGGATGGGTGGGGGGTGTCGAGTACGTCGGGTCCGGGCCGCCCACCTATGACGCCGAGCCGACCGCTCTGCCGCTCGCTGATCCCGACGGGCTCGACGAGGTGGTCGCGGACACCGTGCTCGACGGTGCCCACTACGGGGTGTGCACCCTGCGCGCCGTGTCCGTGCGGGGCGACTCCGCGCGGTACCGGGGTGAACCGCGCCGCGACGCGCTGCTCACCGCCCGGTTCGGCACCGGCGAACAGGCGCTGATCCTGGTCGCGATGGCGACCGGCGCCCGGGCCACCTCAAGCGCCCACCGCGCCGCGGCCGAGGCGTGCCGGTGGATCGGCCGGGCCGTGGGCCTCAGCCACCAGCGGCTGGTCGAGGACATCCACGCAGCCCGCCGCGACGACCTCAAGTCCGGCCTGCACCGGCTCACCGACCGCTGCCTCGGCAAGCTCCGCGCCAGCGCCACCGAGCAGGGCATCGACCCGGAGGAGTACGCGGCCGACCTGCGCTGCCTGTTGCTGCCGACCCGGCCCGACTGCCGTACCCGCGTCTTCTTCGGCATCGGCGAGGGCGGCCTGTTCCGGCTCCGGGACGGCGCCTGGCAGGACATCGAACCGCACGTCAGCACGGCCGACACCACCGGTGACGCCGTGCTCGGCTTCGGCTCGCCGCCCGCCGAGACCCCCGAGGGCGACCGGCTCACGATGGACCTGGGGATCCCGACGCCGCCCAGCCCCTATGAGCCCGCCCCCAAGCCGCCCCGCGAACCCTTCCGCTTCCGGGCCTCCGTCGCCCGCCCGGGTGATGCGCTGCTGATGTGCAGCGGCGGCCTGGCAGAGCCGCTGCGCGGCGAGCCCGCCCTCTGCGCTTACCTGGCCCGGCGCTGGTCCGGTGGCACTCCGCCGGGCCTCGCCGCGTTCCTCGCGGACACCCAGGTGCGGGTCAAGGGATACGCCGACGACCGCACGGTCGCCGCCATTTGGGAGGCGTAACCGCGGCCCCTGTGATGGCGCCCTGACCGTCGGACACGGTCAGGGCGCCCTCGTTGTGCATGCGGTGGCGTGGCGACGCGGCGGGCGGCGTCATGGTGGCCGCGCGGCGGTGGAGTCGATGCCGGCCAGGGACAGGTCCCCTACGCCCCGCTTCGCGGCCTCCGCGTTCATCCCCTCCGGACTGCCCGCCTGTGCTGAACCGCCACATCACGCCTTCGAACTGCTGCCGCAGGCCGCCCTCACCGGTCAGCTGCAGGCCGCTCGCGCGGGCCCGGCCGACCAACTGCCCGATCAACTGCTCGTCCAGCACGTCCGCCGACAACTCGGCCGGCCGGACCTCTTCAACCGCCTCCGAAGAGACAGTCACGTCGCTCATCAGGTGCTACTTCCATGATCGGGAGTTACACCGAAGACCGTACAGACCCCGTTCAATGATGGTGACGGCCCGGAGTCGGCTCGCCGCCGCGGTGGGGGCGGTCGCGCTGCTGGTGGCCATGCTCACCGGCACGGCCGCCGGTGTGGCCGGTGCGGCGCCCCAGGCGGCGCCGGTCGCCACCGCCGCTCAGGAGTCCGCCGGGTGGGTCTGCCCCGGCACGCCCATACCGTCGGGTTACGTGATCACCAGCCGCGGGGCGAACGGGTGCAATGGCGCCGGTGCCTGGTACATACAGCCCGCGCAGGACGGGATCTGGGTCTGCGCGACCTCGCCGATTCCCCCCGGCTACGTCCTCACCCTCCACACGGCCAATGGCTGCAACAGCAATATCGACACCTGGTTTCTGCAACTCCAGCCCGGACGAGAGCGGCGTGAATGTTTCATTAAACCCTGAGTACTCGGCGGAGTTGGGTGATCTGACGCCCCGGCAGCAGAAGGGCGCCGTTGACCTGCAAGGATGCGAGTGTCTACAGTCCAGGCTTGATCCAGTGACGCGCACCAGCTCGGCTGGCGGCACCGGGCGGGGCGAGTAGCAGCGGTAGTAGGCCAGTTCGCCGGTGGTGCGGTTGCGTCGTCGTGGATGTCCTGCGTCAGGGAAGCCAACCCGTTGTCAGCGTGTCCGAGTTGTCGGACGCATGGTCCAGCTGGCCCGCTCGAACCTGCGGAACGTCCCGCGGTCCTGACCGGAGGCGGGGCAGGGCGATCGATTCAGGCCAGATTCATGTGCACTGACGGGGCGTCAGTGTCGTACGGGGGGACTCCCGTCCCGTCGCGTCGGGGCGCCCGCGGCGCCGTACCGCCCTCTCCAAGGCCGGATCACGGTTCCCATGGCGCTCGGGTCGCCATGGCGGCGCCGTACCGCCATGGCCGAACCGCCGGTCGTCGACGACCGGACAGGACTGGCCAGAGGCTCACTGGGCATGGATCCCGTGAACGTGTTCGACCAGGAGGGGCAACGGCGACGGCGTGCGGGCGGGGGACATGAGAAGGCAGGCACGAGGCGGTGGTCCCGTGGTCGTCGGGACCTCCTCGGCGAAGGCGACGGGAGAAGAGACCGACGACGGCACGGACCGGGCACGCGCGCCGCAACTGCGGCGCAGGCTCGGCCGGGCGGACCTGCGGGCCGTGCCCGAGGCGCGCAGGGAAGTGCGGGAACTCCTGCGGCACTGGGGGAAACCGGGCCGCTCCGAGATAGCGGAACTGCTCACCAGCGAACTGGTCACCAACGCGCTTGTGCACACCGACCAGGACGCCGTCCTGACGGCCGTGGTCGGACCGCGCCGACTGCGTGTGGAAGTGCGGGACTTTGTGGCCCGCCGGCCGGTGCTGCGGGTGCCGCCGGCCGACCACGGCACGCACGGCCGGGGTCTGGTCCTGGTGCAGTCCCTCGCGGACGCGTGGGGCGTACGGTCGCACGGTGTGGGCAAGTCGGTGTGGTTCGAACTGGGCGCGGAGGCCGCCTGATCGGGGCGGGGCGCGAACAGGGCGGGGACCATGAGTGCGGCCGGGCCGCGAACGGGGCTACGTCGCGGACAGGGCAGCGTCGCGAACGGGGCGGGGGGGGGGGGCCGGTGGTGTTCGCCCCCCCCCCCCCGGCCCCCCGTCCGCGCCGACTCC
>NZ_JBSGBN010000218.1:6856-9818 GCF_053601275.1 Streptomyces sp. NPDC004752
GGGGCCCGGGCCCGCGGCGCCAGGGGGGGGGGGGCGCCCCCGGTGGGCCCCCCCCCCCGCCCCGCGGTGCCCGGCTTCGGCCGAACCGAGTCCTGGCCGAACCAAAGGCCGGCCGAACCGATTTCTAACCGAACTGCTGCTCCAGGTCCTTGAGCTTGCGCTCCAGGGAGTCGAGTCGCGGCAGGGCCATGGTGTCGTCCTCCGCGGTCAGGTCGACGGTGATCGGGTCAGTCCCTTTGCGGACCGGCTGAAGGGAGGGCCGAGAGCGTACGGGCAGCTGTTCCGGCGCCGCTATGGCAGGCTCCGCTGAGACCTGTGTGGAGCCGCGCTCCACCGCCTGCAGCTCGCCCTGACGGCCGCCACGCCCTATGAAGCCGCGGGTTCCACGGCTGAGGGCCTTGAGCTGGGCCCGCTCGATGCGCTGCTGGTCGCGCCTGCGCATCCGGGCCTCCTCCTTCTGCCGCTTGTCGTCGCGGACCTCGTCGACGGCCTCGTCCAGGCTGCGCACGTTCTCCAGCAGCATCAGCGACCATGCCTTGTAGGTCTCGCGGGGCGCGCGCAGCCAGCGGACGATGCGAATCTGCGGCAGCGGACGCGGCACGAGACCCTGCTCGCGCAGGGCGGCCCGGCGGGTCTGCTTCAGCGCCCGGTCGAACAGCACGGCCGCGGACAGGGACATGCCCGCGAAGAAGTGCGGGGCGCCGTCGTGGCTCAGGCCCCTGGGCGCGTGCACCCAGTTGAACCAGGCAGCGGCGCCCGCGAACGTCCACACGAGTATCCGGGAGCCGAGGGCCGCGTCGCCGTGGCTGGCCTCGCGCACCGCGAGGACGGAACAGAACATGGCCGCGCCGTCCAGGCCGAACGGCACGAGGTACTGCCAGCCGTTGTTCAGGCCCAGGTTCTGCTCACCGAAGCCGACCAGACCCTTGAAGGAGAGCGCGGCCGCGACCGCAGCACAGCAGAAGAGGAGTACGTAGGAAGCCCAACCGTATATGGCCTCCTTGCGCCTGCGCCGCTCCTCGCTCCGCTCCCACGAGTCCTCGATCTTCGCGTGCTCCCCGGACCGCTTGCTGCGCGCGAGCACCGCCACCGCCGCCAGGATGCCCACGAGCAGTACGGCGCCCGGAAGCAGCCAGTTCAGCGATATGTCGGTCAGTCTCATCTGGGGTCCCTTGCATTGGGATAGGGCGTAACGCCCGCCATAGTGGCCCAATTCCACCGGCCCTCAGGGGGTTTCGGGGCAAGAGGCTGCCAAGGAGGCGCAAGGGGATGCCCATGGCGGCGTTCTGCTCGAACTGCCGCTTGAGGGGCGGGAGTTGAGTTCGAGTAAGACTACCCATACGGATGGTTCCACGGAAAGTTCCCGTGAAAAGTGAGGAAGTTGTGAATCGGCTGCCCCCGTACGGGTGTCCTGGTTGTAGATGATCTTAGTGGATGTCGGTGAGTGCTCCGCACCACAGGCCCACCGCCCCACAGGCCCGTCACGGGACAGGTGAGCATAGCCTTGCCTGATCCGTTCGGAATTTGAACTGTCGTCTCGTGCGCCTAGGGTGCTTGACGGACAGGTAACAACCCGTCGTAATGACCCCAAGTGCCGACAACCCGGAGGAGGACCCGTGAGGCACGGTGTGCACGACTCCGCCGGGACCGGGATCCCGGAGCTGCGGGCGGAGGGGGCCCGGGTGCCGGCCCAGGCATTCCCCGCGGGCGCGGGTCGGGAGCGGGGTGCGGACCGGGAGCGGGGTGCGGTGCCGCCGGGCGTCCGCGGGGAGCACACGCACAGTGAGCAGCCGATGCCGCAGCCGCGCCCGATCCGGCGGGCGTCGGTGCGCGGGCAGATCCTGGACGCGCTGCGCACCGCGCTGGTGACGGGTGAGCTGGAGCCCGGTGAGGTGTACTCGGCGCCGGTGCTCGGGGAGCGGTTCGGGGTGTCGGCGACGCCCGTGCGGGAGGCCATGCAGCGGCTCGCGCTCGAAGGCACGGTCGAGGTCGTGCCGAACCGCGGGTTCCGGGTGGTCGAACGGGGCGCGCGGGAGCTGGCCGAGCTGGCGGAGGTCCGGGCGCTGATCGAGGTGCCGATGGTGCTGCGGCTGGCCCGCACGGTGCCGGCCGAGCGCTGGGAGGAGCTGTGGCCGCTGGCCGAGGACACCGTCCGAGCCGCGTCCTCCGGCTGCCGGGCGACGTACGCCGAGTCGGACCGGGTCTTCCACCGGGCGGTTCTGTCCCTGTCCGGCAACGAGCAGCTGGTGCAGATCGCGGAGGACCTGCACCGACGATCCCAGGGACCGCTGGTCGGCAGCCCGGCCCGGACCCAGCGCGCCGATCTGCTGGCGGACGCGGTCCAGCACACGGCCCTCCTGGAGGCCCTGATCGCCCACGACCTGGACGCGGCCCAGTCCCTGACGACAGCCCACTTCACCCCCACCCCCTGAACCCCGCCCCCTGCGCTCGGGGGCGGGTGTCCGGCGGGGTCCCTGGTGCGGCGGCTCCGGTTCGACGTGCGGCGTGTGCGTGTGCGGGCAGGCCCGGTTCGGTTCGTACGCGTACGGTGCGGGGGCGCCTGGCGTACTGGGTGCGGGTCGGGGGTGTCCTTTCGGTTCATCGTGTGGGCGGTGGCCGATGTTCGGTGGGTGGCCTGGGGTGGTCGTTGGTCAGGGCGTGTCGGGTCCGCGTCCTTCCGCCCCATCATCGGTCGCCCCTTGCGGCCGACGGCGGGTGCCCGACGGGCCCCTGGGCGGCGTGCGGTGTGTGCGTGTGCGTGTGCGGGCTGGTCCGGTTCGGTTCGTACGCGTATGGTCGGCGGTTGCCTTGGCGTACTGGTGCGGGTCGGGGTGTTCTTTCGGTCGGACATCGACCGAGGTGATCTTAGAGCTGCGAACAGAATGGGCGCCCGGCGTGCGGCGTCTGGCACGCACTCCCCCAGCCTTCGGCCGGGAGGTGCCCCCACGCGGCGTTGCCGAAA
>NZ_JBSGBN010000219.1:0-9776 GCF_053601275.1 Streptomyces sp. NPDC004752
CCTTCCTGGTGCTCGGCCTGGGCGACGACGACAACAGCCGCACGGTCAACACGGCACCCATCGGCGGGACAACACTCGACCCCGGCATGTCCGACAACAAGCCGACCGCCGACTACACGGCAGAATCCCCGTCGCCCTCCGCGTCGCCCACGGCCTCGGCCTCGTCGCGCCCGTCCAAGTCCGCGTCCCTGAGCGTCGCCGCCGCGCCGCTGGTGCAGGCGGTGTCGCCGACTGCCACCAGGAAGACGGCCAGCCCGAAGGCGAAGGCGAAAACCGTCAAGCCCAGCGCTCGTGAACTGGCCAACGCGGCGTCCGCGTCGACGAACGTGGGCCTGAAGAACGCCAGTTCCGGCATGTGCGCCGACATCCCCGGCGAAGAGCACGGCTCGGTCGACGGTCCGGTGAACCAGCACAGCTGCATATTGACCTCCGCGGACAACATGCTCTGGGACCTGAGAGTCTCCGACAAGAACGCTGGGCCGGGGGGAGCGAGCCTGTTCGTCGTCGCCAGCCGCAAGGACGGGCTGTGCCTGGATGTGCCCTACTACGGCACCGTCGACCACGGGACGCCGGTCTCCGAGTACTACTGCGACGCGACGACTGCGGACAACCAACTCTGGTGGCTGGCACCGCAGTCGGACGGCACCTACTGGATCCGCAACCTCGCCAGCAACCTGTGTCTGGGCGTGCAGGGCGGCGCCGCCGGCGGAGAGAACGCCAGGCTCCAGGTGGTGAGGTGCGTCGACGCACCGACCAGTGCACAGCACTGGACCCTCACCCGGTAGACCACGGCGAGCGGGACCCGACGCCGGGCCGCTGAACAAGTAGGCAGCCGACCGCTGCTCACAGCGGCCGGCTGCACTAGCGCCAGTGAGCGGTAAGAGATCCCGCTCACTGCTCCAGTCTTTCGCCCGGACGAGCACCACACATCTGCGCAGCGCCTTCATCTCTGCGCAGCGTCTTCACTGTGCAGCGTCTTTGTCCCTGCGCTGCGTCTTCCTCTTCATACGCCGTGGACGATTCGACGGCGGTCAGGCCCATGTGATGTGACGGCCCCGTCATGGACGCGTCGCGCGTCGCGTTGCCCGGTGTCGTTCCTGAAGAACCCGCGCACCGTACAGAGGCAGGGCGATCAGGCCGGCGACAGAGGCAGACAGGGCCCACCAGGGGAAGGCGCCTCGTTTGAGTTCCGCCAACTGGGCGCCGAGAACGAATGCGAGGGGGAGGGCCGTCATGAGCGAGACGGCCAGCACGACGGCGCGGCGGGAGCGGGCCACGGCGATCGCGGTGGGCAGAACGAGGATCTGGGGCACGATCGAGAGGTAGTTCTCGCGCGGATCGAACTGGACCAGGTACTCCTCCTGCGGCCCTCCGAAGGTCATGACGGCCGCGGCGGTCAGGGGAACCGCCAGGGCCAGTCCGACCAGGGCCACGGTCCAGCGGGCGCCGTTGCTCACCGGGGGAAGGTCAGGAGGAGCGAGCAGGACGAGGAGGGCGGCCACCGCTAGGCCGACAAGCGTCTTCCACTCCTGCGCGAAACCTTCGGCGCCGTGCAGCCAGCGCACCAGCGGAAGGGACGCGAGAGCACCGAGCAGCGCGAGGCCGGCGCTGAGGCGCGCGGCGGTCCAGCGGGCGATCAGTGTGAAGAACAGGATGGCGCACCATGGCGCGTAGGCAGCCGGCGCGTACATATACCGGTCCGCGTGGGGCGAGGGGGGAAGGCACCAGGCGATGAGGAGCGACAGGCTCAAGGGTGCGGTGACGGCGACTATGACGGGCACGGCGCGTGCCAGCAGGCGGCCGGTGGGGCGGGCCGAATCGAGGCGCATCCGCAGGCGTACCGCGTGGCCTATGACCGCGGACTTCTCGAGCGTTCCCGCCCGTCGGCCCTGCTCCGCCTCGACGTCGGCGATGACCGCGCTGACCTCCTGGGCGAACTCACGCCGGTAGGCGCGCGGATAGAGGTGGGTCGTCCAGTGCGTGGGCATGTCGCTCATCCGGTCGCTCCGTGCAGTGAGGGGAAGGTGACGGCGAGACGGCGGGTGGCCTCGTCGGCCGTGGACCGCAGACGCTCGGCCTCCGCGGCGAGAACCTGGGATCCGGCCTCGGTCAGGGCATAGGTGCGTCGCAGACGTCCCTCGACGATCACCTCCTCAGCCACGCGGACGAGTTCCTCCTTGAGGAGGCGGTCCAGAGCACCGTAGAGCGTGCCGGCTCGAAGGCGTACGCGGCCCTGCGAGATGGCGTCGACATCCTGCATGAGGCTGTAGCCGTGCTGAGGACGGCCGGCAAGTGCCGTCAGTATCAGGAGAGTTGGCTCCCGAAGAGGTTGATGAGTCACGCGCGCAGCATATACCGGTAGCCGATACATTCAGGTACCCGATACATCAGGACCCGGAGTTCGGCTGAGGGACATCCGTACGCGGAGCACCCCGGGCACCCCGAGTGCCCTGAGTACGCCGAGCACCCACTGGCGCTCAACCCGCCCGCGAGGCCGATTGAGTCGTCCGGCCCAACCGTTCTCACCGTTCGTGTACCTGCTGGCGCGCTGACTGGACCGCGCGGGGTCTCTTCGTACGTAGTGGCGGAGTCTGCCCGCAACGACTGGAGGGCCCCTTGGAAACCTTCGCCTCGCGACCGCCCGGGTCGACGCCGATGCCCTACGTGTCACGGTGTGCAACGGCTGTTCCAGCGGCAGAAGGACAACGATCGGCATGAGTCCGCAGCCCGCAGCCCGCCCCGGCGGCCACCGCATCCGCCCGCACCGGTCCTCGCTTCGGTCCCCGGCCGTCAGCCCGTATCACCGTCGCTCCCGGCACAGCGCTCTGCACCACGTGGTGTGCCGTCCGGCGCCAGGACGGCACAACCGAGAGCGGGGACGGCTGATCACATGAACGGCGCCGCTCACCCTGCCGACCACCGGCGGCGCTACGACGTCCTGTGGATGCTCCTGCCGGTGGCGGTGACGGTTGGCCTCTACTGGTACGGCCGGGAACACACCCCCGACTACGCAAACAGCCTCTTCGGGCAGCGCGGCAACGACGCCAGAGGGCTCAAAGCCCGACTCGGCTCAGCGCTCCTGTGCCTGGCGCTGATCCAGCTGTTTCTCGCCCTGTGGATCTACGGCCTGCTGCCCGCACTGCGCACCGCATCACACCGGGTCCACACCGCGCACCGTCTCATCGGCCTGACCGCCTTCCTCCTCTCCCTGCCGATCGCCTGGCACTGCATCACCGCCTACGGTGTCCGGCTGACCGACACCCGGGTGGCACTGCACTCGCTCACCGGCTGCTTCCTCTACGGGGCCTTCGTCGCCAAAGTCATCGTGGTCCGCCACCGCCGCTGGCCCAGCTGGGCGCTTCCGCTGGCCGGCGGCGCCCTCGTCACCGCGATCGCTCTGCTCTGGTACGCCGCCGCCTTCTGGGACCTGAACGGCTTCCATGCCCCCGGTCTGTGAGCTGGGCCCTGTCCGGGATCTCGGCGCATCCTGCGAGAGGGCCGCGGCCCCGCTCGGCGGCACGGGTGGCGCACGGGCCGGCTTCCGGGAAGGCGGAAACCCGCTTCAACAGGCCGGTGTGACCGTAGGGTTGAGTCGTGGTGTGCAGGCTGCGGGCCGCGTGAACGCTGTCTGCCACCGCTCGTCGGTCAGTGTCAAGACATCGGAGTCGGCCCCGAATGACCTATCAGATCCCGCCAGAGGCAGCCTGTTTCGTCGACCGGGAGCATGAGCAGGCACGAGCAGTGCGTGCACTCTCGGACAGCGACGTCCGATCCCGCCCGCTGTGTCTGGCACTGAACGGACTCGGAGGGGTGGGAAAGACCGAACTGGCCTTCCGTATCGCACGCTTGGGGCGGGACCGCTACCCGGACGGGGTGCTCTATGTCGACCTGGACGAGTGGCGGTGCGGGGGAGTGGTCGAAGTCGACGACGCCCTGCGGGAGCTGCTGCGCTCGCTCGGCATCGGCGGGGAGTGGCTGGGAAGTTCATTCCAGGCCCGCTGCAAACAGTACTGGACGCAGACCGACGGCAAGCGGCTGCTCGTCGTCATCGACAACGCCCGCTACGGCGCCGAGGTGGTGCCGCTGCTCCCGGCGTCCGGCCGGAGCCTGGTGATCGTCACCAGCCAGGGCCCGCTGTACGACCTGGAGGACGGGGCGGTGGTCGAGCTGCCGCTGGGCCCGCTGGAGGACGGCCATGCCTTGGAACTGCTCCGGCAGGTCGTAGATGATCCGCGACTGGTCGTCGAGCCGGAGGCGGCGGCCGGACTGGTGCACCTGTGTTCCGGCCTGCCCGCGGCGCTGCATGTCGCGGGCCGTTGGATGCGCCGCCACCGACGCCGTCCGCTGGAGCGCCTGCTGGCCGAGCTGACCGCGGAACTGCACGACAAGGGAGTGGCCGTGGTGGAGCGAGTATGGGACGCGGCTTACACGACACTCGGCCCGCAGGCCCGGCTGCTCTACCGGCTGCTGGCCGCCATTCCCTCGGCCTCTTTCACCGCCGACAGCGCCACAGCGCTGCTCGGCCGCGGCCGTGAGGCGGCGGACGAGGCGCTTGAGGAACTCGACAGCGCCGGTCTGCTGGATCTGCGGGGCGAGCGGATCCGTCTGCCGGAACTGCTGCGCGCCCACGCCGCCCGCTGTGCGCAGCGCGAGGAGGCGCACGACCAAGAGCGCGCCGAAGGGCAGCGGCGGATCGTGCGCTGGTATCTGCGCCAGGCCCAGCGTGCCGACACCGTTGCCGCCGGGGCCCGGTTGACACTGGCTGCCGCCGTGCCACCGGCCGAGGACACGCCCGACGTGCCCTTCGAACGGGCCCTGTCCGGGCAGACGGCTGTCGGCCGGGCGTTGGACTGGCTGGAGGCGGAGCGGGCCGCTCTGCACGGATGCGTCCAGATCGCCTACGCCCGAGGTCTCGACGCGGAGGCGTGGGCATTGTGCGAGCCCTTGTGGACGTACTACCTCGACCACCCGCACGGTACCGGAACCGTCGAAGCGTTCCGCACCGGCGTGTTGGCCGCCCAGCGCGCCGGACATGTGCCCGCCCTGGTCCGCATGCGCTGCCAGTTGGCACACCCGCTGTGGGGACAGGGGGATTTCGACGGCGCCCGGCAGCAGATGGAGCAGGCACTGAACGCGGCACAACTCCTGGGAGAATCGGACACCGACCGCAAACTCGCCGCGTCCGCAGCGGAGTTCCGTGGCATGCTCCGCCAGGCGCAAGGAGACTGGGTCGGCGCAGCGGCCGACTTCCAGACTGCCCTGGAGACACACCGCGCCATCGACAACGCCTACGGTGTCATGCTCCAGACCTACCGGTGGGGAGGGGCACTGGCCGCTGCCCAGGAGTGGGAGCAGGCCGCCCCGCTGCTGGAGCGGGCCCACGACATGGCCGGTGACCTGGGTCGGGAACGTATGACGGCGCGCACCGGTTTCGCCCTCGGCGGGGTGTTGCAGCACCTCGGGCAGATCGATCGGGCCCGTGAACTGTACGAGGCGGCCCTTGCCGGAGCCCGTCAGCGCAACGCTGAGCATGACCAGGCCCGTATCCATGACTCGCTGGCCGCCTTGGCCGAAGACACCGGAGACGAAACCCAGGCAGCACAGCACCGCGAGAGCGCGCACGCCATCCGGTTGCGCAACGGCGCCTTGTCCTGACGGCAGAAGACCGTGTCTTGACGCTCTAGAAGACGGTGTCTGCCTCCACGGCGGTCGCAGGGGTGATCTCGGCCCGGAAGGACTGGTTGCCGACCGAACACATCAGCGACGCGGATCGGGTCTCCGACCCGGATCGGCCCTGTAGCCAGACATGCACCGCGCTGAGCACGGTGGCCGGATCGCCATATATGACACGGCCGTTGTCCCGGCAGGGGCCGATACGCACGGCCAGCAGCTGGCCCGTGCGCCTGCGCACCAGGCACAGCGACGGGGTCACGACGGCCGCGGCGGTACGGCAGCCCGGATACTCCTCCAGAACACGGGCGGTCCAACCGTCGGCCGTCCAGCCGGTGCTGTGGAGGCCGGCCGCGGGTTCGGCGGCGCGTCGGTACAGCAGTGACGCGCTCTGGATGTGCCGCTCGTCGGCGAAACCGTATTCGGCGGCCAGATGGTGCGCCGACAAGCTGGTGTGTACGGGCAGGCGTTCCACGGTCAGGTGGGAGCCTTCGTGGCGGACGCGCACGGCGAATGCCGCGGGCCGGTATCCGGCCGGTCGGGGAGGCGGCAGAACCCGGGCGTCGGCGGGTACCGGCGGCGGTACGAGATCCAGCAGCCGGTATATCTCCTCGCGCAGCAGCTCCAGTGCATTCCCCTGCTCGGCGAACACGGACTGCGCCAAGTCCCGCACCGCGTCGGGACTGTGTGCGGCCAGCGCCTTCTCCAGGCCGTGCGAACTCGTCTCGCGCAGCCGTGGGCCATGCTCCAGGAACTCGGCCATCGGCGTTCCGGCGATGAGTTCCGCACCACCGTCGTAGACGCCGATGAGAGGCCGGTCCAACGCGGCCGCGTACAGAGCGGCGGACCCGTGATCGGTGAGCACGGCGTCGGCCGCCACGAGGACCGCGGCCCACTCCTCGTACGCCTCCGGCAGCACGAGACCGGAGCGCAGAGCCGGCGAAAGATGCTCGGACAGGTCGAAGGCACCCCTGCAGCTGCGCTCGTTGGGATGCACGACCAGCGCCACCTGATACGCGTCGTACGGCAGGGCGGCCAGCAGATCGGTGGCCAGCGACGGACGTCGGCGGAGCAGCGACTCCGGACCCCATGTGGAGGTCAGGACGACCAGTGCCCGAGCGCCGGTTCCCAGCGCTGCCCGATAGCGCTCCCGCAGGGTACGGGATGCCAGTACCCGTTCAAGCGTGGGATCCCCCACGACCTTGGCCCGCGCCGCCGCCTGTGTACTGGCCGCGGCCAGACGGGTCACCTGACTGGGATGCGCCAGCGCGTGGAAGGAGGCCAGGACACGGCCGCCGGGCAGCAGATACACCGGGTCCAGGCCGGACGCCGTACCCGCTCCGGAGCCCTCGCCGGGCACACTCTTGCCGAATCCGGCACCGTGCGGAAGCAGTACCCGTGGCCCGCGCAGCAGCCCGATGTCCCCTTTCGGGCTGGTGGCCAGCACCAGGTCGTACGAGCGACGGGAAGCCTCGCCCCATGCGACCGTGCGGGCCCCGGCACGCTCGACGGCGCTCAGCGCGTCCACGCCGAAGTCGGAGCCCGGGACAAGGGTGTAGGTCCGGCTGATGCGCTCGTCACCGGCGAAGACGGGCAGCACATCCAGGAGCCGGTACAGCGCGGTGGCGGACCGGGCCGCAAAGAGCACCTCACGCCCGTCGCCCGTCGCCCGTCGCCCGTCGCCCGTCGCCCGTCGCCCGTCGCCCGTCGCCCGTCGCCCCAATTCTCTTGATTCTACTGGCGGGTGAGGCGTCATGCTTGGGTTTCTCCCTGATCAGAGGGGCTTCTTCCCTGGACGGCATAGGCAGATCGTACCGGCGGGGCCTCGCAGGCCGGCCTTGGCGGGTACCGTCCGACCTTGGCCGGGTGCCGGCTGACCTTGGCCGCGTACCAGTCGGCGGGATCGAGACGTCTCGCGCCGAGCTGCCGTGAAGAATGAACGCATGACAGAGTGGGGAGTTGCGCTGCTCGCGGCCGGGTCGGCGCTGTTCGGGAGTCTTGTCACCGGCTGGTTCGCGCGTGGAGCCGGTGAGCGGCAGGCGGAGGCGGCACGCCATGCAGGCAACCGGCAGGCGGATGCCATGATCGAGACAGCACGTATGACCCTTGAGGAACAGCGGGCGGCTCGTCTCCATGAAGCACGGCGGCAGACCTATGCGCGGTTCCTTGAGGCGGCGGAGGCCACGCTCTTGACCCGGCGTACGGGAGAGGGGCACCCGGCGGACCGCCCGGGACTCCAGCGGGCGCTGGGCGCCGTTCTGATCGAGGGCCCGGATGAGGCGGAGCGTGCCGCACGCCGGTTCGCGGGTCTCGTGGGCGCAAGCAGCAGTTCCCTCGACGAACTCGAAGACGCGAGGCGGGAGTTCGTCGCAGCGGCTCGACGCGCGTTGGGACTGCAGGGTGGGCTGAGCTGAATCGCCTTCGCGACGGGAGGCGTCCCGCCGGGTTCATGGACGGCTGCGTGTTTGAACGCGGTGATGGAACGCGGTGCTGGCCTGGTTGTTGCGTCGCAGCGGTGACCGGACGGCCTGCGTCAACTTCGCCGAACCGCTTGCCAGCGGTCCCGCATCGCAGGCTTCCCGGCACTGATGCAAGATCGGCGCGATCGGCCTGAGCAGCGTCACTCTCGACGGCCTGCGCCGCGGCTTCATGCGTCGGCGATGACTTCGGGCAGCGGATCGAGTCTGTCCTGGCATGACTCGAATCATTGCTGACATCTCAGTCTCCCTCGACGGCTTTGTCACCGGACCCGATCCCGACCCGGACAACGGTCTGGGCACCGGCGGCGAGGCACTGCACACCTGGGCGTTCTCCGACGACCCCGACGACCGCCGGCTGCTGCGCGAGGGGGCAGCCCGCTCGGGCGCCGTCGTCCTAGGCCGCCGCCTCTTCGACGTGGTCGACGGGCCGAATGGCTGGGACGACACGTCCGGCTACGGCGCCCGCGAGGTCGGCAAGCCCGCGTTCATCGTCGTGACGAGCTCGCCGCCGGAGTCGGTGCGGCTCACCGACCTCGACTGGACGTTCGTCACCACCGGTCTGCCCGATGCCGTCACCGCCGCGCGCGAGCGCGCCGAGGCGGCATCGTCGGTCAGCGGCAAGGACCTCGACGTCGTCCTCATGGGCGGCGGCGCCACGATCGCCTCGGCGCTCGACGCCGGGCTGGTCGACGCGCTGTCGCTGCACCTCGCGCCCGTCGTGTTGGGCGCCGGGACGCCACTGTTCACCGGCGGAACGCCGCGAACACTGGTACAGCGGAGTGTGACCTCGACATCGACCGCGACGCATCTGACCTACGACGTCCTCTGACGACGTCGTTGCGGAACTTCGCAACGAGGGATCACGAGCACGCGCCAATAGCTGTCGAGACCCTCCCGTTCGCCGTCCGGCCTCGGGTTATCCCTACCCTCGATCCGCCAGCAGCCGCCATGGTCCGCGATGACCGTGATCCGTAGCTTCGAGTTATCGGCACGAGAAGAGCGCGAGAGGATGGAACATGAGGCTGCGCAGCGGCAAGCGGCAGAAGACGGACGACCGGCCGGTGGCCCAGGGCACGCCCGGTCTCGCCGTCGAACTGCGGGGCGTCCGCCGTCAGTACGGTCGCGGTGCCGGTGCCGTGCATGCCCTCGCGGGTGTCGACCTCGCCCTGCCGCGCGGCACGTTCACCGCGGTCATGGGGCCGTCCGGGTCCGGCAAGTCCACGTTCCTGCAGTGCGCCGCCGGGCTCGACCGGCCGTCGGTCGGCTCCGTTTGTCTCGGCGGTACGGAGATCACGGGCATGAGCGAGAACAAGCTCACCGAGCTCCGCCGCAGCCGACTCGGCTTCGTCTTCCAGGCGTTCAACCTGCTGCCCTCCCTCACCGTCGAGCAGAACGTGCTTCTCCCGCTGCGCCTCGCCGGACAGCGCCCCGACCGCCGCCGCGCCACCGCGGTGCTGGCCCAGGTCGGGCTCGCGGACAAGACGCGCCGCCGCCCCGGCGAGCTCTCCGGCGGCCAGCAGCAGCGCGTCGCCATCGCCCGGGCCCTGGTCACCGGCCCGGACGTGGTGTTCGCCGACGAGCCCACCGGCGCCCTTGACACCGGCACGGCCGCGGAGGTCCTCGGAC
>NZ_JBSGBN010000220.1:0-9697 GCF_053601275.1 Streptomyces sp. NPDC004752
CGCGCGGGTGCGCCGCGGGGGCCGGCACGGCCGGTCGCGCAACCGTCGTGGCCGGTCGCGCAGTTCCCCGCTGCGCCATCGTGGCCGGTCGCGCAGTTCCCCGCGCCCCTATGGGGCACACTCCCGCGAACGTCCGCGAACAAAGCCAACCCCCGCCACCGCCCAGCAACACCCGCCGCCGTACACACCCGCGGCACCGTCGTGGCCGCTCGCGCAGTTCCCCGCGCCCCTACAGGGCACACCACCGCAACCGCCGACAGACCGACACAGCTGCGGGCAGTCGTGCCGCTGGGGCAGCACGGGCGGGCACAGCGGCACCCGCAAACACCGCCAAGCAACACCAACCGCCGTACACACCCGCGGGCCCATTGCGGCCAGGCGCGCCCCAACGCTCAGCTCGGCGGACGCCAACCCCGTGCCCGGCCGCGCGGTATCACCACCGCCGCCGCGGCCACCACCAGCATCAGAAGCGCCATGACACCGGCGGCCAGCAGCGCCCGGTCCCGGGGGGCGGTGGACACCTCGGGGAGGTGGAGCGGGGCGGTGCTCGGTGCGGCGGCGTGCGGGGCCGGGCCGGGCGGGACCATGGAGACCGCCGCGTACGGGTCGAGCCGGGGCGCGCCCCCGGTCGGGGCGGCGGAGGTGGTCAGCCGCTGGGCGGTCTCGGCGGCGGTCAGGTCCGGGTGGTAGGCGCGTACCAGGGCCGCCGCACCGGCGGCGAACGCGGCGGCCGCGGAGGATCCGGCGCCGATGTAGTGCCCCGCCCCGCGCGGCCCGATGCCGACCACCGGGCCGCCGGGGGCGGCCAGGTCTGCCCCGGCGACACCGGCGGCGCTGCTCAGCACACTGCCGTCGGCCGTCACCCCGACCACCGACAGGGCACCGGGCGCGGACGCCGGCCAGTACTGTGCGGCGGCCTCGCCGGACCGGGGCTCGACGTCCGGCGCGGCGGCCGCGACGACGAGGACCTGATGGTCGGTGGCATAGCGGACGGCGGCGGTCAGCTCGTTTTCTCCAGTGGTCAACGCCGAGGATACGGTGATGACTTGGGCGCCGTTGTCGACGGCAGCCCGGATACCGTCGGCGACCCGCTCGGCGGTGGCGGTGCCCCGCTCGTCGGTGCCGCGCACGGCAAGTACCCGGGTGTCCGGGGCCACTCCGTGCACGTCGGTGCCGCTGGTCTGCGCGGCGGCGACGAGACCGGCGACGAAGGTGCCGTGACCCACGCAGTCGTCGGCGGCGTCCCCGAGGGCGGTGACCCGCCCGGACAGCGCCGACGCCTTGGCCGACACCCCGGTGTCCACGACCGCGACGGTGATGCCCCCGCCCCGGGACAGCTGCCACGCGTGGGGCAGCGACAGGCTCCGCTGGGCCCAGTTGGCGGCCTGAGCCGTGCGGTTCGAGGCGGTGGTGCAGGGGGCGTCGTCGCCCAGGGCGAGCGGGATCGGCGGCAGGCTCGTACTGCCGGAGCCGCCGCCTTCGGACGCCCCGGATGAGTCAGATGCCTCGGACGCCGTGGACGAGGGAGCGGGAGAGGCGGGGGCCGCCATGGCGGGTGCCGGGACGGACAGGGCGCACACCGCCGTCACCGCCAGCGCGCCCAGCCCCGCGGACAGCCGGAAGAGGAAGCGGGAACAGGGGAGTTGGGGAAGCCGTGGGGACCGGAGATACCGGGATTGCCTCATGAGGCGCATGATAAGCGGGACACCCCGGGGCGCTCGGGCGGGTGTGGGAGCGGGCATGATGACCCCAGCACCACGGCCCACACAGTCCCCGGGGAGGATCAGCCGCGGCACTCGCGCGACGTGCTGCCGCCGCCTGCTGTTCACCGCAACGTCCTACTGTCTGTTTACTTATCCACCGTCGCCCTACCTGACTACCGTCGCCATGACGTCGCTGACGAAGAGGAGATCCAAGGCGTGGCACGCCAGCTGCTCACGGTCGGTCCCGAAAGGCCCGACAGGCCGGACAGCTTCCGAACGATAAGCGAAGCCCTGGTCAAGGCCCGTACGGGCGCGGTGATCAGCGTCCTGCCGGGGCGATACGAGGAGAACCTACGGATCTCCCGGCGGGTGACCATCGTCGCCGAGGGGTCGCGCGGCAGCGTGGAGATCGCGCCCCGCACCGGCTCCGCCGTGACCCTGGCGGCCGACGCCGTGATGCTCACCGACCTGGTGCTGCGCGGCCCGGAGGACGACGACGTCCCGGTCGTGGACGCCTTCCAGGGACAGGCCGCCCTCGACGGATGCGACATCGCCGGCACCGGCTGGACCGCGGTGCTCAGCCGCAACACGGGCTCACTGGCCATGCGCGGCTGCCGGATCACCAACCCCGAGGGCGCCGGTGTCGTCGACACCTCGTCGGAGGAGAGCGTCGTCGCGGACTGTGTGCTGGAGAACCTCGGCAGTTCGGCCGTCGTCCTCACCGAGAAGGCCCGAACCACCGTACGCGGCTGCACCATGCGGGACACCCGCGGCAACGGCGTCCTGGCCAACGGCCAGACCCGCGGATCGGTCGAGGACTGCGACATCTCCGCCACCGACAAGCCGGGCATAGCGCTGGAGCAGAACAGCGCCACCCGGGTGCTCCGTACCCGGCTGCACGACCTGGCGATCGGCGCCCTGGTGACCAGCTCCTCCCGCCCGGAGCTGACCGAACTCGACATCGTGGCCACCGCCGAGCACGGCGTCCTGGTCTCCTCCGGCGCCGAGCCCGTGCTGCGGCACTGCCGGGTGAGCCGGACGAAGGGCAGCGGTCTGGCCGTCACCGGGCGGGCCCGGGGGACGTACGAGGACTGCGAGTTCACGCACTGCGCGGGACCCGCCGTGCTGGCCACCGAGAGCGCGGCGCCGATGCTGACCCGGACCGTCGTGCGGGACTGCTCGGCGGTGTCCGCCGTGCTGCTGACCGGCGAGTCGGCGGCCGAGTTCGACCGTCTTGAGGTGATGTCGGCCACCGGTGTCGGCATCTGTGTGCGTTCCGGCGCCAACCCGCTGCTCCGGCGGGCCCGCGTGGTGTCGGCCGGCGGCCACGGCGTGGAGGTCCTCAAGGGGGGACGCGGCCGCCTTGAGGACTGCGTGATCGAGAAGGGCGGCGGCGCCGCCCTGCGGGTCGCCGACGACGGCCGCCCACATATCGGCAACAGCACGCTGTCGGACTCCGCCGGGCCCGGCGTCCTCGTCGCGCCGGGCGGCCTGGCCGATATCCGGGACACCGTCGTCGACGGCAACGCGGCGGAGGGCATCCGGGTCGAGGAGGACGGCGAGGTGTCCGTCGTCCGCAACCGGATCATCTCCTCCGGGTCGCACGGTGTGCTGCTGGCCGCCGGAGCACGGGCCGCGCTGGGCGACTGCGAGGTCGTCGGCGGCCGGGCCGACGGCATCCGGGTCGACACCGCCGAGCGGGTCTCGGTGCGCGACTGCACGGTCAGCGACAACCGGGGCGCCGGGCTGCGGCACACCGTCCGTGAGGGCATGCTCACCGTGGACCGGCTGTCCAGTGTGGCGAACGGCGCCCGGGACGCCTGGGACGGGGCGCCGCCGCCCGCCCCCGTGGACCCGGCGGCCCCCGCCGCCGCGGTCGCCCAGGGCGGCGAGATGGCCGAACCGCAGGGCCCGGTCGAGGAGTTGGAGGCCCTGGTCGGGCTGGAAGGGGTCAAGCACCAGGTGAAGAGCCTGGTCAACCTGACCCGGCTGGCCCAGCGCCGGGCCAGCCTCGGTATGCCGGCCCCGCCGATGAGCAGGCATCTGATCTTCGCGGGCGCCCCCGGCACCGGCAAGACCACGGTCGCCCGCCTCTACGGTTCCATCCTGGCCGAGCTGGGCGGGCTGCGCTCCGGCCACCTGGTCGAGGTCTCCCGGGCCGACCTCGTCGCCCAGGTCGTCGGCGGCACGGCGATCAAGACCACCGAGACGTTCAATCGGGCGCTCGGCGGCGTGCTGTTCATCGACGAGGCGTACACGCTCGCCTCCGACAGCAAGAACTCCGGGGCCGACTTCGGCCGCGAGGCCGTCGACACCCTGGTCAAGCTGATGGAGGACCACCGCGACGACGTGGTGGTGATCGCGGCCGGCTACTCCAAGGAGATGGAGTCCTTCCTCGCCGTCAACCCCGGTCTGGCGTCCCGCTTCGCCCGCACCATCGAGTTCGTCAACTACACGGTCGACGAGCTGGTGACCATCGTGGAGAGCCTGTGCGCACGGCACCGCTACGAACTCGTCCCCGACACCAGGGACGCGCTCGCCACCCACTTCGCCGAAATGCACCGGGGCCCCAACTTCGGTAACGGCCGGGTGGCCCGGCAGGTGTTCGAGGAGATGGTGGACCGGCAGGCGTTCCGGCTGGCCTCGCTCCCGGAGGCCGGGGAGCAGGATCTGACGATGCTGCTGCCCGAGGACGTCGGCGAGGCCGCGGCCGCCGCGGTCAAGGCCGCCTCGTCCGGTCACCGGACCGCTTCACCGCTGGACGAACTCAACGCGATGGTCGGCCTCGAAACCGTCAAGCACGAGGTCACCGACATGATCAACCTGCTGTCGGCGTCCCAGCGACGGCAGGCCGCCGGGCTGCCCGCCTCCCGTATCAACCGGCATCTGGTCTTCGCGGGACCGCCCGGCACCGGCAAGACGACGGTGGCCCGGCTGTACGGAAAGCTGCTGCGCTCGCTGGGTGTGCTGCCGCGCGGCCAGCTCGTCGAGGTGGCCCGCGCCGACCTCGTCGGACGCTATGTGGGACACACCGCCCAGCTCACCCAGGAGGTGTTCGAAAAGGCGCTCGGCGGTGTGCTGTTCGTCGACGAGGCGTACACCCTCACCCCGCCCGGCTCGCCCGCGGACTTCGGACGGGAGGCGGTGGACACCCTGCTGAAGCTGATGGAGGACCATCGCGAGGACGTCGTGGTGATCGTGGCCGGCTACACCGACGAGATGAACCGCTTCCTGGCGTCCAACCCCGGCCTCGCCTCCCGTTTCTCACGGCACGTCGAATTCCCCGACTACAGCTCGGAGGAGCTGGTCACCATCGTCCAGCGGCATGCCGCCGCATCCGGCTTCGAGTGCGCCCTTGAACTGCCGCAGGCGCTGCTCGCGTTCTTCAAGGCGCAGCCGCGGGACCGGTCCTTCGGCAATGCGCGGCTGGCCCGGCAGACCGTCGAGCACATGGCCACCCGGCAGGCCCGGCGGCTGGCCGCGATGAACTCTCCGAGCATGGCGGAACTCCAGACCCTGCTGGTCGAGGACCTGCCCGAGCCACCGCCGACGGGCGGGTAGCGACAGCGTACGCGGCCCGTCTCCGGCCGGTGGCCGGCGTATGTCGCCCATCTCCGGCCGGTGGGCGGCGTGCGCCACCGGCCGGACCCGCTCCCCGGTCACCGGGCCGCCGCCCTTCCGTCGGGGCTGGTTCGATCGCCGGGGGGAAGCCGCCGCCTCGCCCGCGCACACCAATGCCTCTACTCAGGGAGTCGCTGCGCGGCATGGTCACGCGCCACTTCGAGTCGCCGAGCGAGCTGATCACAGGCGGCCTCAATGTGGCCTGCCTGGAGGAGATTGACGAATTCGCGGTGGCTGAGCGGGACGATATTGCCGTCGGAGAGGCCGGCGGTGATGGCCGCCAGCCGAGACTCCGTGAGGAGTTGTGCATGAACCTCGACCAGCCTGCGAGAACCTGTCAAGGCAACCGTTGCCGCATGGCACTTGTGGTCGAGTTGGATCTGTTTGACACGGTCGGCGGACTCCAGCGCGGCTTCAAGGGCGTCAATGCTGTCGGCCAGGGCATCGCGGCTGCTCTGGTCCGCTTCGCCATAAGAGCGCGCGCCGGCGATTTCGATATGCAGTCGAGCGGTGTAGATGTCGACTAGCTCTTCCCGGCCGATGCGCGTGACCATGAACGCCAGTCCACGTCCCCGTCCTTGAACCAGTCCTTCGTTCTGCAGGCGAAGCAGGACCTCGCGGACGGTGGGCCTGGCGATTCCCAGCCATTCGCTCACCTGTGTCTCCGGGAGCGGCGTGCCAGGAGCCAGCGAGCCATAGACGATCTCACTGCGCAGCTGGTCGACGGCTTGGTCCACCAAGCTCGTCCTCTTCAGTTTCATGACCGGTCGCATCACCGACTGATAGTAGAGCGGCGGGAGCGCGGCGACCAAAGGCCGACCGTGCCCGCGCCATGCCGTGCGGCCTGCTCGCTGCGCCGCCGCCATGAGCCCACCCCGCGACGGGAGATGCACGTTCGGTGACGTCGGCGGCACGGTGAGCGACGGCACGGTGAGCGACAACCCGACACCCCCTGGCGACGGACACCCCCGACCGGCGATGCCCGGCAGACGCCCGGCAGCCGGCGAGCCACGGCCTCACGGTGACGCCCCTCCCTTTACTCCTGCCGTTCGGTCGAGCTCACGGCGGCGAAACGATGAGCGAAAATTCGAGAAACCTAGTTACTAGACAACCTGGTTGTGGCTGGTTATGGTCCCTGTCAGCCCTGGGCGCGCCGCAGCACGGCCGACCGCCTCTCGCGCGCCGCCGACCGCTCTCGCGAGGACGTCGGTGTTCCCGGGCCGGTGCCACCCAGGCAGACAACCGGCTGCCTGGCGATCAGTCTCGAAAGGCCCTACATGAGCGAGCAAACCGATACCGAAACCCCCATGTGGGGGAAAGTGACCTCTCTGGCGCTCCAGAACTCACCGGCACAGGGGCTCCGGCTGCGCGACCTTCCCGAGTTCATCCGGGCGTTCGCCGAGGTCAAGCTGGCTGCGGCACGTACGAACCAAACAATGGGACAGCTGGACGACACCCGAGCAGGCGCGATCGCCGACGCGGCGATCGATGTCGCCCGTGGCGGGCTGATCCATCAGTTCCCGCTCCGAGTCATCGCCACGGGCGGCGGCACCGCGACGAACATGAACGTCAATGAAGTCCTGGCCGCACGGGCGAACCAGCTCCTTCCCGCGGGCGTGCCCCGGGACATCCACCCGAACGACCATGTCAACCGATCCCAGTCGTCGAACGACGCCTATCCGACGGCGGCGAAGATCCTCTTCATCCGGCAGGCGCTCGACGTCGCGGCCGTGCTCCGCGACCTGGCCGGGAGTTTCAGGCGTCAGGCGGAGCGGCACGCCGGACTGCGTCGTCTGGGGCGGACCGCATGGCAGGACGCCGTCATGGTCTCGGTCTCCGCCCTGCACGAGGCGCACGCCACGGCGGCGGATCGCTTCGCCGGACAGTTCGAAGCGGCGGCACAGACGCTTCATGCGGTCCCGCTCGGCGGCACGGTCCTCGGAACCGGTATCGGTGCGCCCGACGGTTTCGCTCAGGCGGTTGTCGAGGAGCTGGCGGGCGTCACCGGACTGCCGCTGACCCCGAGTTCCTGCCCGACCGACGCCTTCACTCATGCCGACGGGTACGCCACGCTGGCCGACACCGCCGCGCGCTGCGCCGCGATCCTGGCCAAGCAGTGTGAGGATCTGCGCATCCTGAGTTCCGGCCCGAACGGAGGTCTGTCGGAGGTCAAGCTCCCAAGGCTCCAGCCTGGTTCGTCGATCATGCCGGGCAAGGTCAACCCGGTCGTGCCGACCATGGTGATACAAGCCAGCCTCTCGATCCGTGCCGCGGCGACGGCGGTGGGCATGGCCGTCACGGCGGGCGAGCCCGACATCAACCCCAACGGTCCCGCGGTCGTCGCATCCCTGTCGCCGGCGCTCACCGAACTGGCCTCGCTTGTGCCCGTCCTGATCGACAAGTGCATCGACGGACTCACCTGGAATCGCGAGCGTCTCGCCACGCTCGCCGCTCGGCCCTTCGACTCCCTCATCGCCGAGGCCGAAGAGGCCGGCTACGACGTGGTCGCCGACCACACGGTTTCCTGACGCTCGCGCGTAGCGCCGATCCATAGCCGCGCACAGCCGCGTACACCCGCGTACACCCGCATATAGCTGCGCACACCCGCCCGCGCCCCGCCCTGAAACGGCGACGGCTTGGCCCGCCCTTTCTCAAGTCTGATCGGATCATGGTTATGCAGAGCAGCACAACCTTCGTCAGCGACAGAATGAACATTCTGTTTCGGGCGATCAGCTCAATCGAGCGCATAGGGAATAAACTTCCCAGCCCGTTCTGGCTATTCTGGATCATGTCCGGAATTCTGGGCGTTGTCAGTCTGGTCCTTTCTCAGATCGGCGTGGCCGTCACCCTGCCCGACTCGGACAAAGTGGTTGCGGTCAAAAACCTGCTGTCCCTGGAGGGGCTCGGTTACGCGGCCGAGTCGGCGCTCGACAACTTCGGGCAGTTCCCGCCGGTTCCACTTGTTGTCGCGATGATTCTCGGCGTGAGCATCGCGGAGTCGAGCGGACTCATGACGGCCATGCTCAGGGCTACGATCATTCGTCTGCCCGGCCGCTGGGTGACGTTCGCGCTCGCCTTCGCGGCAATGATCTCGCATGTCATGGGTGACTCTGCCTATGTGGTGATGATCCCGCTCGGCGCCCTGGCCTTCCGTGCGGTAGGCCGCAGCCCGGTGCTCGGGGTGCTCGTCGCCTTCGTCTCGGTGTCGGCGGCCTTCAACGCGAGTCCCCTGGTCACTCCGTCCGCCGCGATCCGCGCGTCCCTGACCACCGCAGCCGCCAGAACGATCGACCCGAACTACGTGGTCACGCCGGTGGCGACCTACTTCTACGCCGCGGTCGCGTCGGTGCTCCTGTCGATCGTCATCACCTTCGTGGTCGAACTGTTCCTGGCCAAACGGCCGGAGTTCAGTCAGCTCCCGTCGAAGGAGGACGCTCCGGACGCCGACCCTGATGAGGACACCCTGGACGTGCGCCTCACACCGGAGGAACGCCGGGGGCTGCGGTGGGCCGGCCTGGCAGGTGCGGGTTATGTCGCGCTCATCGCGGCGCTGCTGCTCCCCCCGGGGTCTCCGCTGCGTGGCGAGGGCGGCAGCATCGTCGAGTCAGTGGTCGTCGTCGACATCGCCGTCTTCATATCCCTGCTGTTCGCGGTGGTGGGCTTCGCCTACGGCCGGGTGATGGGCACCGTCCGGTCGTTGGGCTCGCTGCCCAAGATCATGGCCGACGGCATCATCCCGATCGCCCCCGTGCTCGTTCTCTTCTTCGCGGCCGCTCAGTTCCTGGCCTACTTCGACTGGACAGGTCTCGGGACCGTGGTGACCGTCAAGGGCGCTGAACTGATCAGGCAGTTGGCGGCCCCGATCTGGCCGTCCTCATCGTCGTCATCTTCGCCATCGCGGTACTGAACCTCATCATCTCGAGCGGCACCGCGATGTGGGCCATTCTCGCCCCCATTCTGGTGCCCATGATGATGTACGTCGGCCTGCGACCGGAGGCGACTCTCTCGGCATTCATGATCGGCGACTCCGCCACCGGTCCCGTGACGCCGATGAACGCCTATTTCGTACTCGCCCTCGGATATGTGCAGAAATACAAGAAGAATGCCGGGATCGGCACGGTCATGTCCTTCACGATCCCGGTCTCGCTCGCGATCCTGCTGTCCTGGGCCGCGCTCTTCGTCGTCTGGTATCTCCTCGGCATCCCACTGGGTCCTGGTGGCCACCTCTACTGACCCGCACGCAACCGCCTCACCGCCCCGCACAGGATTGGATAACCGGTGCTTCTGAAAACCTTCGGCTGGTCGTTCGCGGTCACCGCGCTCGGCCTGGTCGCCGCGGTCTTCTACGGGGGGTGGACCGCATTCGGCATCGT
>NZ_JBSGBN010000221.1:0-9547 GCF_053601275.1 Streptomyces sp. NPDC004752
CCGCCGTCACTCCCCCGGACGACGGCATCCGGCGCCGGTGTCACTCCAAGGAATGACCTCTTTCGGCGAGACGCTGGTCAGACCGCGGATCCACCGGGTGCAGAAGGCGGCCAGGCCCACGGCGAGGCCGGGTACAGGTGCCGCCGTACGCGTGAACGCGGCCAGTCACGTACGAGTGGAAAGGGCCGCTTGTTGATGCCTTGAGTCCTGTTGCTCGGCACTCTGCTGCTGGTTGGTAAGGGATGGCGGAGGGCAGTTGACGATGGTCTTGGACCCGCAACGCTGGTTGGAACTCCAGCGGTTCCGTGCCCTGTTCGAGTCCGGTGCGGTGACTCTGACAGAGATCGCCAAGGAGACTGGCCTGAACCGGAAGACGGTCCGCAAGTACCTGTCCGGGCAGGCCCCGGCCGGATCGCCGAGGAGGGTGTCGAACGGCCGGCCGCGCAAGAAAGCGGTAGACGAGGTCGCCCCGTTGATCGACGCGATGCTGAGGGCGGAAATCCTCATCAAGGGTGCGGTGGTGCACGAGCGGCTGGTGAAGGACTACGGCTCCACCATCAACTACCAGCGGGTCAAGCTCTATCTGCAGGAAGCCCGCCCTCGGACAGCGGAGGAACTGGGCATCGCACCGGGGGAGTTGGCGGGCATGCACCGCCGCTTCGAGGTCGTGCCCGGAGCTCAGGCCCAGGTCGACTGGGGCGACGAGGGCAAGGTCCTCGCCCACCTGGGCATCCCGAAGGTCTATTCGTTCCACATGACCCTGTCGTATTCCCGCGACCCGTTCTGCTGCTTCACGACCAGCCAGGATCTGCAGACCTTCTTCGACTGCCACCGGCGGGCGTTTGCCCACTACGGCGGGGTGCCGATGTCGATCGTCCACGACCGGACCAAAACCGTCGTCCGCCGGCATGTCGCGCCCAGGTGAAGCGGTCCCGCTCCATCCGGAAGCGGTGGGCTTCGCCGGCCACTACGACTTCGACATCGACGTGCTGGCCGCCTACCGGCCCACCGGCAAACCTCTGTCATCACACTGCACCTCATCGGGTCGTTTCGGAGTGTTGGGGGTCCAGGACGCTTCGGCGGGGCCGGCCGATGGTGGGTCGGACGAACTCGGGGCCGGGCAGGTGGAAGACGTACTCGCCCTTGTCGTTGGCGAGGACGCCGGTGATGATGCCGTCCCGTCGCCAGTGCTTGATCGTCTGAAAGTGGACGCCGAGGTGGCGGGCGAGTTCGGAGACGGTCAACAGACCTTGTTCCAGAAGTCGTTGGCGATGGCTGCGTAGCTGGTAGGCGTTACGCAGATGGATGATCATCCCGCGGGTGAACGGCTGGCCCATGCCGCTGGGCAGGCCGCGCTCGTTGAGGATGGTCGCACTCTGGGCGTCGGTGTGCTCGTCGAGGAGTTCGTCGAGCGCGGCGATGACGGCCGGGTCGGTCTGCCGCAGTTCCCAGGCGGTCAGCGGGCGGGGCAGGGTGAGCTGGTGGCTCTGGCCACCGCGCAGGACGACGCCGATGGCGATGTGGTCGGTCTTGGTGAGGGTGACGTCGGTGACCAGGAGCCGGATCATGCGTTTGCGTTCCCGTATCGGGGTGGCCGGGTCGTTCCAGAGCCGGGGGAAGTCGGCGGCCAGCGCGGTGATTTTGGCCCGGGTCTCGGGCGAGAGCGGGCCGATCGCGGTGTTCTTCGCGCGCTCGTACTCCTCGGTGGTCTCGGCGAGTTCGCGCAGGGCCTCGTTCCAGTCGGCCTCCAGGGTATCGGCGACCAGCCGGTTGGCGGGGTCGACGGCCAGATAGCGGCGCCTGGCGAGGTCGGCTCGGTAACGGGCACGTTCAACGCCGGCGGCGCGGAGCCGGTCGGCTTCCTCGGCGCGGGCGGCCAGCTCGTCGCTGACCCGCAGTGCGACCTCGAGGCTGAGCGGGGTCAGGGTGGCCAGCAGCAGCTCGCCGACGGCGGCGTCGATCTGGTCACCGACCATGGTCTGGCAGACCGGGACGGCGTTGCGGATTCCCTCGAACTGGCAGAGATAGACGGGCTTTTGGTGCCGGTAGCGCACGGTCATCCGGCGGCCGCACTTGCCGCAGGAGACCACACCCTGCAGCAGCGCGGTGCCTTCGCGGGGTGGGGAGGCTTTGCGGTCGCTGCCGTGGGCGGCGGCGAGCTCGGCGAGCCGGGTCTGGTTGGCCTCGAACTCGGTCCCGGTCAGGTAGCCGGGGTGGGCGTCGGTGATCAGCACGGTCCACTCCTCGCGGGGCAGCACGTGACTGGTGGACTTGCCCCCGGGGCCGCGGCGTTCGCGGCGCCGTCCGTAGAAGAACGCGCCGGCATAGCGGGGATTGTGCAGGATCTGCAGGACCCGGTGGTGCTGCAGGATGCCCCAGGTCAGCTCGCCCTTGTTGGGGCCGGTGCGGATCCGGCGGGGGAACTTGAGGCCCGCGTCGGCGAACGCCTTGACCACGGCGTAGGCGGAGCCGGTCGCGGCGAATGCCGGCCAGCAGATGCCGGATGGCCTGCTGCACCTGGGCGTCCGGGTCGAGAATCACGCGGTCGGCGTGGTCGTAGACCAGGCCGACGGGCAGCGGCTGAACCAGCTCCCCGCGTCTTGCCTTGGACAGGGATCCGCCTCGCAGACGGGCCTTGAGCAGGTGCAACTCTGCCTCTGACATGGTGCCTTTGAGTCCGAGGAGCAGCCTGTCGTTGAAGTTCACGGGATCATAGAGACCGTCCTCGTCCAGGATCAGGGTGCCGGTCAACGCGCAGATCTCGAGGAGTCGGTGCCAGTCGGTGTTGTTGCGGGCCAGCCGGGACACCTCGAGGCCGAGGACGATCCCGGCGTGTCCCATGCCGACCTCGGCGACCAGTCGCTGGAAGCCGTCGCGGCCCTCGGTGGAGGCGCCGGACTGGCCCTGGTCGGTGTCGATGACGATGATCTGGGAGTGGTCCCAGCCCAGGGCGACGGCGCGGCTGCGCAGAGCGCACTGCCGGGTGGTCGACTCGGTGTTGTTGATGACCTGTTTGAGGGTGGACTGACGGATATAGAGGTAGGCGTCACGCTGCAGATGCTCGCGGGTCACCTTGCCCGCCGCCGCGGTCGCGTCCATGGGTGACATCAACTCCCTTAGCGTCGTGGGGCTTTCGGCCCGCAGTTTTATCGGACGGGTGGATGTGGGCCATGGCCATCGCGGCCAGGACCCGTACGAGTTCGTCGCTGTCACTGGGCAGGCCGGACGGCCGATGCCCGGGCGTCGGCCGGGCTGCCGGCTCGGGCAGGGACCGCCAGGCCGTGGCCCAGGCGGCCATGCCCTTGGCAGCAAGCACACCCCGGCCCAGCCGCCAGCCCTCGCCCGTGCCACAGGCGATCGCTGTCCGGAGTTCCTCATAACGGGCCGCCACCGCCCGCGCAGGACCGTCAACTGCGGCTTTTGGGCAACTCCTGGGTGCGTGCGGCCTCTCGGCGGGCCAGTGCCCGTTCGATCGAGCGCGGATGGACACTCAGCCCGTACTTCTCGGCGACCGCGTCGGCCAGGTCCTTGGAGCGCAGGGACGGCTCGGCGGCCAGCCGCGTCTCGACGTACTCCATGACCGCGTCGGTGAGCTTGCGCGGCCCTTTCGGCCCGGGCTTGCCCGGAACCAGCGCGGCCGGACCACCCGCGTCCAGCGCGGCGGCCGCATCGTAGTAGACCTGCCGGGAGAACCCGAACTCCCGCGCCGCCCGGGCCGCGGGCACCTTGTCCACCCGCACCCGGCGCACCATCTCGTACTTCACCTGCACCAGATCCCGCGGATCGCAGAACTCGGAGGCGGTGAACACCTCGTCGACCACGGCCTCCGGCCGCGGGTTCAGCGTCCGCGTCGCCCGCAGTGCCTCCTCTTTCGGATCGCCCGTCACCGTGCCGGCCATGCCGCCTCCCACATCCGATCGCTGCCTCAAGAATTACGTCGCCGCTGATCACGGCCAAGAGCGCGCGGAGGCAGTGGATCAGGAATCTGTGCAGGCCAAACGGCACGGCGTGCGCTGTCTCGATCATCGTGCGCCGGATACACCCCCATGCCTGCGGCGTGATCCCCAAGGCGGTCACGGCGTCATCTCCTGGGCGCTGCCGCCGCGTCCGTCCAGGTGCTCGATCAGGCCAGCCAGGGCCAGCAGGTCCTCGATGCGGAACGGGCTGCGACCCGCGGCGAGGACGACGAAAGGGTCCTCGCCACCCGCATCGGTCCATGCCGTCGGCGCCGACACCACCTCTCCCGCCTCGTCGCGGAAGTAGACGCGGTCCTCGCCCCAGTTCTTGCGCCGGACGACGAACTCGTACGACCGGCCGTGCCACGGATGGAACGGGTGTGTCACCCGCACAACTCGCTCCGCACCATGCGGATCAGAAGCACTTGACGGCGCTGTCCAAAGGCCGGGTCGAACGCCAGGTCCTGATCGTCCGCGACCACGTGCTCGCCGGTCAGGCCTTCTCCTCCATCGAGGAGATGGACGCCGTGTTCATGGCCTGGGTACCGCAGCGACGCGCCCGCACCCATGCCACCCACCACGAGGTCATCGGACACCGGGCCGCCCGCGACCACGCGGCCCTCAAGCCGCTGCCACCCACCCCATATCTGGTGGCCGAACGGCAGCTGCGGCATGTGGGCAAGGACTGCCTCGTCGCCTTCGACGGCAACCTCGTCCTCGACCGCCGCGACCTGCGCGCCGGGCGCAGGCACTGCGGGAGTTCGCCGCCGGCCTGCCGGGGCGGCGGCGGTGGGCCGCGACGACCTCGCAGAGGCGAAGGTCAAGACCGACAAGGTCGACGCCCGCATCCTGGCCCAGCTGCTGGCCGCTGACTCACCCGCGGCCGGGCCTGGCTGGAGCATCAGACGCTGCCGGCCGACGAGCGGCAGACCGTGGGCGCCTTGTTGCGCCGGCTCGACTTCTACGGTGGCGAACTCGCCGCGGTGGAACGGCGGCCGGCCGCCGAGGCGCTGGACGATTCGGTCGTGCGGCGCCTGATGACCATCCCCGGGGTGGACGCGATGACCGCGGTCACCGTGCTGGCTGCGGTCGGGGACTTCCACCGCTTCGGCAGCGCGGACAAGCTCGTGTCCTACCTCGGCCTGAACCCGCGGGTGCGCCAGTCCGGCGGGACACCCGCCCACCATGGCCGGATCACGAAGGCCGGCTGTGGCAAGGCCCGCGGGATGCTGGTGCAGGCCGCGTTCGCCGCGCTGCGCTCTCCGGGCCCGCTGCGGGCCCTGCACCAGCGGATCGCGGCCCGGCGCGGGATGCAGATCGCGATCGTCGCGGTCGCCCGGAAGATCACCGTCATCGCCTGGCACCTGGTCACCAAGGAGCAGGACTACGCCTTCGCCCGCCCGAGCCTGGTCGCTTTCAAACGCCGCAAGCTCGAGCTGACCGCGGGCGCCAAACGCCGGATCGCCCGCCGAGGAGCGGGCTACGACAACAACAAGCCACTGCGCCGCCACGAACGCGAGATCGCCGGACAGGCCGAACGCGCATACGCTCTGCTGGCCGCCCAGTGGCAGCCCATGCGCCCGACCGGCAGGTCCCGCCTGCCCGCCATCCCCGGCGCCGACCCGTGACCTGCCCTCCTTGACGATTACATCCGTCGACCAGATCTTCTTCCAGTGCGCCGGCGGGAAGTCGGCGAACACGGTGATGTCCGTCGCCGCATCCAGCAGCATCGTCTTGACCTGTGGGAACTGCCGTCCGAGCATGCCGGCGACCACATCCAGCTGGGTGCGCACCTGCTCGCCGGTGGTCTGCGCGAAGATGGTGCGGATGGTGGCCGCCACCATCTCCCCCAAGCCCCTCTCGATCACCGAAAAGACGTCCCGGACGAAGTGAACGCGGCACCTTTGCCAGGCCGCGCCGAGGAAGACCGTGCGGATCGCGGCCACCAGACCGCTGTGGCTGTCGGAGATGACCAGCTGGACGTTCTCCAGGCCACGGGCCCGCAGCGAGCGCAGGAACTTCGTCCAGAACGGCTTCGACTCGCTGTCGCCGACCTCCCCCACTCTCGGCTCCGCTCAAGCGGGGGGACCCCCATGCCCGAGGATCTCGCGGTGGCCGGTGGCGGAGATCCCGGTCGCGATGACCACGGCCTGGGAGACGATCCGGTGGTTGACCCGGGCCTTGCAGCAGGTGGCGTCCAGGAAGACGTAGGGGAAGACGGTGTGGTCCAGCGGCCGTTCCTTGAACGCGGTCGGTTCCTCGTCCAGCTCACCGCAGATCCGGGAGACCTCGGACTTGGAGATCCCGCTGTCCGCACCGAGTGCCTTGACCAGGTCGTGGACCGAGCGGGTCGGGACACCGTGCACGTATGCCTCCGTCACCACGGCGAGCAACGCCCGGTCGATCCGCCGCCGGCGTTCCAGCAACGACGGGAAGAACGACCCGCTGCGCACCTTCGGGATCTTCAGGTCCAGGTCGCCGGCCTGCGTGGTCAGCAGCCTGTCCCGGTGGCCGTTGCGCCAGGTCGTGCGCGTCTCGGAGTGTTCACGCGGCGCGGCCCCGATCGCACCGGTGACCTCGACCTCGATCAGCTCCTGCAGTATGCGCTCGCACACCACCCTGATTGCTTCAAGTCCGTCGGCCCGACGTAGTGACTCCAGGAGCCGCATGAGCTCAGACTGGGACAAGGCCATCGCGTGCTCCTCCGGTTGAACTGCCCGTTCACCAGGGAGACTTGCGCGATGGCCTGCCCTTGTTCAGGGAGCATGCACGGTCAGCGGATGCACGCCCCGGGCAGACACCCGCGCGTTCCGGGACCCTGCGCGGCTACACCACTTCATGGGACGCGATCAGGACGGACCCCGCGAAGTTGGCGCGTCAGGCCCGAGACCTGGTCGAGGAGCTCACCGTGTGGTCCGGGTCTGTACGGTCTTCGGTGTAACTCCCGATCATGGAAGTAGCACCTGATGAGCGACGTGACTGTCTCTTCGGAGGCGGTTGAAGAGGTCCGGCCGGCCGAGTTGTCGGCGGACGTGCTGGACGAGCAGTTGATCGGGCAGTTGGTCGGCCGGGCCCGCGCGAGCGGCCTGCAGCTGACCGGTGAGGGCGGCCTGCTGCAGCAGCTGACCAAGCGCGTGCTGGAGTCCGCGCTCGAAGGCGGGATCACCGACCACCTCGGCTACGAGAAGCACGGCCCGGCCGGTGCCGGCAGCGGCAACAGCCGCAACGGGACCCGGTCCAAGACCGTGCTGACCGACGTCGGCCCGGTGGAGATCACGGTGCCACGTGACCGCGACGGCAGCTTCGAGCCGCAGATCGTCAGGAAGCGGCAGCGGCGGCCGACCGGCGTCGACGAGATGGTCCTGTCGCTGTCCGCGCGTGGCCTGACGCACGGTGACTTCTCTGCCCACCTGGCCGAGGTCTACGGCGCGAGCGTGTCCAAGCAGACCATCCCGGCCATCACCGACAAGGCCATGGACGGGATGGCCGAGTGGCAGAACCGGCCGCAGGACCCGGTCTGTCCGGTGATCTTCATCGACTGCGTGCACGTGAAGGTACGCGACGGACAGGTGGCGAACCGGCCGGTCTACGTCGCCCTGGCGGTCACGGTGGACGGCACCCGCGACATCCTCGGCCTGTGGGCCGGCGACGGCGGCGAGGGCGCCACGTACTGGCTCCAGGTCCTGACCGAGATCAAGAACCGGGGCGTCGAGGACGTGTGCATGGTCGTCTGTTACGGGCTCAAGGGCCTGCCCGACTCGATCTCGGCGGTCTGGCCCCAGGCGGTGACCCAGACCTGTGTCGTCCACCTGATCCGGGCCTCGTTCCGCTACGCAGGCCGCCAGGACTGGGACAAGATCTCCCGCGCACTCAAGCCGGTCTGCACGGCTGCGACCGCAAGCGCGGCAGAAGACCGGTTCCTGGAGTTCCAGGAGGAGTGGGGCGCCAAGTATCCCGCGATCGTGCGGCTTTGGGAGAACGCCTGGGCCGAGTTCGTGCCATTCCTCCAATTCGACGCCGAGATCCGCCGCGTCGTCTGCACCACCAACGCGATCGAGTCGGTCAACGCTCGCATACGGAAAGCCGTCCGGGCCCGCGGGCACTTCCCGAACGAGGCCGCAGCCCTCAAATGCGTCTACATGGCCGTCATGAGCCTCGACCCCACCGGTCAGGGACGCAAACGCTGGACCATGCGCTGGAAGCCCGCCCTCCAGGCCTTCGACATCGCCTTCGACGGCCGACTCGCCGTCGGCCGCCGCTAACTCACACCACCCGAGTTACACCATTGGCTGGACAGACCCTTCCGCAGTTCAGTGGGGCTGGTGTGATGCGCGGGTGAGGTCCTCGCGCTGGCAGGCGGGGTGATCGCTAGCACGAGATCGTCCGGCGCGGGCGTTCTCGCGGGTTCTGGCGTGAGGTTCGGGGCTGCCGCGTAGGTTCCGCGTCGGGAGGGATGTTCATGACAGACGTGCTGACGTGGACGATCGGGCGGCGACTTGAGCTGGCGAAAGGTACTGAGCTGCTGCGTAAGGAGCTGGGCGAACTCGAGCTGGAGGTGGCCCGGTTGGAGGCCGCTGAGGTGGTGTTCGGGCAGTGGGCCGAGGCCACCGGCGGTGAACGGCGACCGTCGGGCATCGTGTCGCCGGAGCCGGAGCCGGAGCCGGAGCCGGAGCCGGAGCCGGTTGCTGTGACGGTGGGTCCGGGTGCGGGCGGGATGCGGGTGGTGCTCGATCGTGCCGAGGGGATGGGGCTTCAGGCCCTGACCACGGAATACCGTCGGATCATGGAGATCGTGGCGGGGGCGGACGGTCCGGTGATGGCCAAGGACGTCGCCCTCGGACTGGGCCGGGAAACGACGCCGGGGAAGATCGAGCCGGTCAGGGGTCAACTGCGCAAGCTCTCCGACCGGGGCTGGCTCGTCCGCACCGCATCGGGCCGCTACCGACCACGCTGACCAGTGACGCCGCTGACCGGACGGGCCGATTCCTGCCGTAACGCGAGGGCCGGCGGCGGGAGTTGGTTGATGTGTGACGAAAAACCAGCCCGCCGAGGGCGCTCAGGGAGTTGTCCACCAGGTCCGCCTCCCGTCTGTCGAAGCGGACCATCGACCTCGTCGCCGGCCTGATACGCCGGCGCCGGAACCGGATGCGCTCTGTCTGGCGCAAGGCCGAACCCGGTAAGCAGGCTGTCATCGTGCTCGCCGTCCTGCGTCACGACCAGCGCCTGGCCGACATGGCCGGCGGCAACGGTGTCGGGCAGTCCGCCGTCCGCCGCTGGGTGAAGGAAGTCGTCAAGCTGCTGGCCGCCCGCGCCCCGCGCCTGGACCGCGCGCTGAAGAAGATCGCCCGAGGCGGCGGGGTCGTGGTCCTCCTCGACGGCACCCTGATCCGCACCCACCGCCGCACCGGGAAGGACGACCGGAAGAACTACTCAGGCAAGCACAAGGTCCATGGCCTGCTGTTTCTCGCTTTGACCGACGAGAAGGGCAACCTTATCTGGATCTCCGCGGCCAAGCCCGGCCGGTCCAGCGAGATCACCACCGCCGCCCGCCACAACAAGATCACCGAACACCTGCGGGAAGCCGGCCTCGG
>NZ_JBSGBN010000222.1:0-9442 GCF_053601275.1 Streptomyces sp. NPDC004752
GGATGGCGCACCGTCGCAAACGGCACAGGCGTCCGCACCCGCACGCCCCCGCCGTGCACCACCGCAAGACCCACAGGCAGTGGATCGGGCAACGCATTGACCATGGCCTCGACAACCGCGGCGGGATTCACCCCGGGTGCCTTCAGCCCATAGGCCATTCTCCGGGCGGCCGTCCCCCTCTCCTGGTTGCACCAGCTCAGCAACGCCCTCAACGCCTTCGTCAGGGCGCCTTCCCGCTCATCGCCCCAGTCGTACCCACGCTCCGCATGAAGCATCCGGTAGCCGGCCAGCATCTCCGCGACAATGGGTGGCATGGGCTCTTCTTCGCAACACATCCGACAATCTCCCTTCCCAGTCAAATTTGGTATCCGCAGCCGGAGGTATTCTGTTCGGCCGCGATCATTCCTGATATGCAGGCGAGACGGGGCTCGATGTGTTGAGCAGCCCCGGCTTTGACAGCACGATGAAGTGTGGGACGTAGGCGGCGACGAACGGCATCTGGTGCCCCGTCCCGTATTGAGCGCGGCGGTGTGGAGGATCCGCACGGCCTCGTCAGCCCGCTATTGCCGTGATTCGCTTGGTGTTGTCAGCGGCAGGAATTCGGGGAGCTGGGCGATGCTCTCCAGGAGGGTGTGGTGTGGTGCCGCTCGTAGCTGGTCACCACTGTGCGCCCCTGTCAGGACACCGATGTTGGCGGCGACTCCGGCGTTGTCGCCTGCCCAAAGGTCGTTGGTGGTGTCCCCTACGACAGCAGTCTCTCGGACTGAGCGTGTTCCGGTCCGTACGATGGCTTCAAAGATCATGTCGGGGTATGGGCGACCGCGTCTGGTTTCTTCGGCCGAGATCACGCAGTCAACAAGGTCGGTCCACCCGAGGGCTTCGATGATCTGAGGGCACTGTCGCCGTGTCAGACCAGTCGTGAAGGCGATGGTGACGCCGGCCTCGGCCAGAGTTCGCAGCGCGTTCTCGGCTTGGGGAATGGGGGAGACCCGGCCCGCCTCGATGGCCTCGATCACGGCCCGGTCGAAGTAGCGATAGGCGCTGTCGACCTTGTCCTCATCGTCACCGAGCAGTGCGGCGAACACATCACGCTTCTTCAGACCGCCGCGTAGTGGTGCCAGCTTTTGCGGATCCACCCGGCTGGAGCCGACGTGGACGAGGGCCTCGTTGATCGCGGATTCCACCGGATCGGCAATGGTGGTACCGACGAGGTCGGCTACCAGCAGCCCAGGAAGCACCTTGTCGGAGCTATTGTGGGAATTTCCGTCTGTCATCGACACCTCACGGTTCGGCTAGTGGGATTGAGATCGAGGAAGTGCCCTCAGAATGGCTGCCCGCACCGCATTTGAGCGCGACTCACAACTTCGCACGTGCACCGATGTCTGCCACCGCTTCCAGCGCGAGCGCGGATTGTTCAGGCTCTCTCAGCGCCAGCCCGACGAAGAGCGCATCGATGACCGCGAGATGGGCCAGCCGACTGGCCATCACCTCAAGGCGGAATCCGTAATCGAACCCACCTGCCACAAGCACGATCGATGCGATGTCCGTCAACGGTGAAGCGCGGAAGCTGGTGAGTGCAATAACAGTTGCCCCCGAGTCTTTTGCCGCCGTTGCAGCCTCAAGGCTCTCCCGGGTGGAACCCGCGTGGCTGATGACTAGACAGACCGTTCCCTGCGACAGGTGGTGCGAGTGCAGTTGTTGGGTCCTCGAGTCGCTGGGGGCGCTCACCGTCCGCCCGAGCATGGCCAGGCGATAGGACGCGTCTCGAGCGGAGCCGGCGGATGTCCCGTTCCCGACGACGACAATGCGCGTCGCCTGCTGGAGGGCGTCGAGCGCCGCCGAGAACGCTTCTGGGGACACGGTATCGGGGATCGTGCGCACCGTTTCGGCGCTTTTCACGGCGATTGCGCGGATGATCTCTTCCGGTGGTGTATCGCTGGTCAGCTCCCCGTTGAAAGTTAATCCGGGATTTTCGTTTGCGGTAACTTCCCGCCTCGCCAGGTCTCGAGTCACGGTCAGCTTCATCTCTTGAAAGCCGCCATATCCCAGGCTGTGACAGGCGCGGATCACAGAGGACTGCGCAGATCCGGCCCGTTTGGCCAGATCGCTCACAGTGCCCTCGACCACCGCTTTCGGGTCCTGCACGATGGCGTCGATAATGCGCCTGTCGGTGGGCCCGATCAGCGTTCGCGAAGCCTGCACACGTGCGATGAACTCGCCGTCGGTCAACTCCTGGACCACGTCGACTGCCTTCCCTCGATAGATTCGCCGGCACCATCGGCCGGGTTCGCCGTCTTTTCGGGAACGGCGGATCTGCGGACGGTTCGTATGATTGCGGCATGGTCCAACTGCCCGTCACCGGCGCCGACAGCGTCGGCGAACAGCTGAGCTGTTGTGGCGGTGAGCGTGGCAGAGATGTGAGCTTCCTGCAGAGATTCCAGTGCGATCTGCATGTCTTTGTCATGCAGGGCGATCCGAAACCCAGGGTCGAAGGATTCCTTCACCATGGCCGGGCCCTTGAGGTCCAACACTCGACTGCCGGCCAGCCCTCCCGCGAGCGCATCGAGAGCTTGCGCAGTAGAGACGTTGTTGTGCTCAAGCAGTATCAGCGCCTCGGAGAGCAACCCGATCGTGCCTCCCACAAGAATCTGGTTGGCCGCTTTGACCAGCTGTCCGGATCCGGCGGGGCCGACATGGGTTGCGCGTGAGCCGACGGCCGCGAAGACTGCCTGCGCGGATGCAAAACCCCGGTCCTCACCACCGACCATGATGGACAGTGCGCCATTGATCGCTCCGATCTCGCCGCCGGAGACAGGTGCGTCGAGCGCAGCGGATGCTCCGCGTGAGATGGTCCGAGCTATCCGGCGTGACATGCTCGGGTGGATGGTGCTGAAGTCGACGAACAGTGAGTTCGGCCGCAGCGACCTTGCCACTCCCGCATCGCCTTCAACGACCTCACGCACCGACTCGGAGTCCGAGAGCATCGTGCAGACGATGTCGGACTTCGCGGAAAGCTCAGCGATGTCGTCCGCCGGGAGCGCCCCCGCTTCGATGAGCGGCTGGAGCTTGGAACGTGTCCGGTTGAATACAGTGACCTCGAACCCAGCGGCCAGCAGATTCCGCACCATGGGGGCGCCCATCACGCCGGTTCCGATCCACCCGATGGATTGACCTGTGTGCAGGGCCACTACGACGGCACCTCCGAAGGAAGGGCCACCGGGGCGTTGTCTGGCATCGCAAGGAGGCTCTCCCCGGTAGCGGAGGAGGGCATGAAGGTCATCTTCGCTGTCACGAGAGTGACCATACGTTGCCCCGGCCGAGCCTGGGAACAGAATTCCTGAACTTTCGCGCACCAGAAGAACGTTCCACTCCCGTTAACCTGAAAGTCGCGACACGGGGTGCTCGGCCTCCTTAGCGTTCGCGGCATGAAAAGACCGAAGCAGGCACGACGCGATCATGCCCTCAGCTGGGTACTGACCGGCCCGGTCATCCTGCTGATGGGTGTGTTCGTGCTGGTGCCGGTGCTGCTGGTGCTCGTGCTGGCCCTGTTCGACTACAACCCGTTCACCCAGGCGTTCCAGTTCGTCGGCCTGCGCAACTTCCAGCGGGAGCTGCCCAGCCACGAGTTGTGGCAGGCCACCGCGAACACGATCGAATACACCGCGATCACGGTGCCCGTCACGATCGGTGGTGGGCTCATGGTTGCCTTGCTCATCCACGGGTTGTCCCGCGGCGCGGGGTTCTGGCGCAGCGTGTACTTTCTCCCCGTAGCTGCGACACTCACCGCGATGTCGGTGGTGTGGCACTTCCTGTTCTACCCCGGCAGCGGACTGATCGACGCCACCGTGGGCCACTGGTTCGGGTTGCGGAACTGGCTGGACTCCACGACCCTCGCACTGCCCGCGGTGGCCGTCGTCGGCAGTTGGGCAGGCATGGGCAGCGCGGTCATCCTCTTCCTTGCCGGCCTTTCAGCGGTACCCGCGCACCTGCACGAGGCCGCGACCCTCGACGGGGCCGGGGCGTGGCGCCGGTTCTGGACGGTCACCTGGCCGGCGCTGGGCCCCGCCACCGTCTTCACCCTGGTACTGGCCGTCCGCGACGCGCTGCGCGTGTTCGACCAGATCCGGGTGATGACCAACGGCGGACCACTCAACAGCTCGCAGACCCTGTCGGTACTGCTGTGGCGGCGCGGTATCGAATTCCTCGACATCGGCCGCAGCTCCGTGGTCAACCTGGTCCTGCTGATCATCCTGCTCAGCACCACTCTCATACAGCTGCGCATCGGGCGCCGCTGGGAAGCGGGGGGAACACGATGACGATGCGCTCCCGCCGGCTGATCGGCCAACTCGCCCGGCATCTGTTGCTCGCAGTCGGTGGGTTTGTGATGCTGCTGCCGTTCGCGGTCATGCTCAAGACCGCGTTCACCGCCGGTGGTGGTTCCTTCCGCAATGGGCTGTCCGGGTTCACGGTGGCGAACTTCACCACGGTGTGGGCGCAGCAGCCGTGGCTGCACCTGTACATCAACACGGCTGTGATGACCGCACTGATCTTCCTGGGGCAGGTCGTGTTCGGGCTGCCCGCTGGGTTTGCCCTCGCCCGCCGCGAGTTCGCCGGCAAGAAAGTGGCGATGCTGCTGGTAGTGGCCTGCCTGGTGGTGCCGGAACAGGTCATCGCACTGCCCAACTACGTGCTGCTGTCCCGGCTGCACTGGACCGACACCCTGGCCGCCCTCGTCGTACCGTTCACCGGCTCGGCGTTCGCCGTCTTCCTCTTCCGTCAGTTCGTCCTCACCATCCCGCAGAGCCTGTTCGACGCGGCGCGCCTCGACGGAGTCGGCCCGCTCGCACTGGTCTGGCGCGTCGCACTCCCCAACGTCCGCCCCGCACTCGTGGCCCTGGGCGTGTTCAGCGTGGTCTCCCACTGGAACGACCTGTTCTGGCCCTCGGTCATGCTGCAGACCGACAAGGCGGCCACGGTGCCCTACGCGGTTGCCACCTACGCCAACAGCGAGGGCTTCAGTAACTACGGGGGACAGATGGCGACGGCGACCCTGGCCGTACTGCCCCTCCTCCTCGCGTTCCTCGCCACCCAACGGCAGTTCGTACGCGGCATCGCCTTCGCCGTCAACACCGACTAATCATCCACCAAGGGGCTTCAGATGCCTGTCACCATCTCCCGTCGCGCCACGCTCGCCGCGGGCATAGGTCTGCTCGCCACCGCCTGCGGCGCACCTGCGTCGAACACCGGCGCTCCCGGGCGGTCACCGAATCCTGCCCACCCGATCAACGTCGAGCTGGCGTTCGCGAACCTCCCGCCCTACGTCACGGCCCTGCCCAAGACACTCGGCGCGGACTTCACCCGCCGCACCGGAATCACGGTCAACCTCAACAACGTCGGGCAGGCCAGCTACGAGGCGGTCGACCAGCGAGTCCAGGCGGGGCTGACCTCGGGCAGCCCGCCGGATATCGCGATGATCGGGCTGAACTCGGTGCGCACCTACACCGAGCAGCACCTCGCGATACCGCTCGACACCTACATGACGCCGGCCAGGTCGTTCACTACGGCCGACTTCTACCCGTCCTTCCTCGAACTCGGCAAACGGGACGGCAAGACCTACATGCTGCCCTACGGAGTGTCAGTAACGATGCTCTACTACAACGCCGACATCTTCCGCAAGGCCGGTCTTGACCCTGACCACCCGCCGGCCACCCTGTCGGCACTGCGGTCCGCCGCCAAGCGGATCGTCTCCTCGGGTGCCGCCCGCTACGGAGTCAGCCTTGGCACCGACAGCTCCGGGCTGTTCCCCTACCAGAGCCTGATCTTCTCCCATGGCGGCACGCTGATGAACGCCGACGAGACCCGGCTGACACTCACCGACTCCAAGGTGAGCTCGATCATCCAATACTGGGCGGACATCACGAAGTCCGGGCTCGGCCAGCCGCTCACCCAGGCAACGGAACAGGAAGCGTTCCTCCGCGGCGACCTGGGTATGTTCTTCCAGACCAACTCCCACATCGTGGGATTGACATCGGCGAAGCCGGGCTTTCAGATCGGCTTCGCGCCCTTCCCGATCCCGGACGGCGGCGCGCGCAAAGCACCGGCTGCCGGCGGTGGTCTGGTGGTGCTCAGCAAGGACCCCGACAAGCAGGCCGCCGCCTGGGCGGTCATCGCCGAGCTCACTGGCCGGGGCGGCGCCACCACCCTGACCAAGGCCAGCGGCTATCTCACCCCCAACCGGGCCGCCGCCCAAAGCGGGTCGTACCTGGCGCCGTTCTACCGCCAAAACCCCGGCATGCAGGTCGCGGTGTCCGAGGCGCCGGATGTGGTGCCCTGGTATCAGTTCCCCGGCATCCACGCCACGGAGATCATGACACTGATCAGCAACGACTTCCTCGCCGCTCGCCGAGGCAGCAAGACTGTGTCCCAGGCGCTGGCCGACGCCACCAAGCAGGCGGAAGCTCTGCTGCCATGACCACCGCCGACACCATGACCGCTCACCCGTCCGACATCGTCCCCGTCGAACGCGCCGCCGACGTGCACTGCGTGGGCGTCGCCAAGACCTTCGCGGGCGGCACGGTCGCCTTGCGCGAGGTCCATCTGCACTGCCCGCCGGGCGCGATCACCGTGCTGCTGGGACCGTCCGGATGCGGCAAAACGACCTTGCTGCGGTGCATCGCAGGGCTGGAAACCCCCACAGGCGGCAGCATCCGCATCGGCGACCGGGACGTGACCCAGACCGACCCGCGTAAGCGCGGGGTCGCGATGGTCTTCCAGAACTACGGGCTCTACCCCAACAAAACCGCGCACGACAACATCGAATACCCGCTCCGCCTGGCCCGGGTACCGAAGGGAGAACGGCGGGACCGGGTCGCCCGGGTCGCCGAGTTGCTGCAGATCGACCACCTGCTGGACCGCAAGCCGGCCCAGCTGTCGGGTGGGCAACGGCAACGGGTCGGCATCGGCCGAGCGCTCGTCCGCGAGCCCGCCGTCCTGCTGATGGACGAGCCCCTGTCCAGTTTGGACGCCGAGCTGCGGGTGAGCATGCGCACCGAAATCCGCGCCCTGCAACGCAAGCTGGGCACGACCATGGTCTACGTCACGCACGACCAGACCGAAGCCCTCGCTCTCGCCGACCAACTCGTCGTGCTGCGCGACGGCAGGATCGAACACTCCGGCAACCCGGAGCAGGTCTTCGGATCTCCGGCCACCACGTTCGTGGCCGGATTCCTCGGCGCGATGAACCTCCTCGACGCCCAGCCACTGGGACTACCACCCGGCACCATCGGAATCCGCCCCGAAGACCTCCTTGTCGGCGAAACGCCCGGCGCACTCACCCTCCACGGCCCGGTTGTCGACACCGACCTGACCGGCACCGAACGCATCGTCCACTTCCGATGCGGCCAACAGACCGTACGGATACGCCTGCGCGCCGACGAGCCCGTACCCGAACACATGACCGCACATGCCCTTCCCGACCGGATCCACCGGTTCGATTCCGAAGGCAACCGAACCGAGGTACAGCCATGACCGAACTCGAACCCCGGCACGAGCCGGGTCCGGGCTGATCTCCGACTCACTCAACCGCTTCCAGGTCATGGACCCCGCCCTACAGCCATGCCGGTAGCCGCCTGCTCGGCCGCGCCTGGACGGCACGCACCATGGCCACCGAAAACTCCACCGTGCGCCGGGCGATCGAAACCGCTCCCGCCGGCAGCGTCCTCGTGATCGACGCTGGCGGCCACCCGAGCCCGGCGGTCCGGGGATCGATCACCACCGCCACGTCGCTCACCCGCGGTCGGCCGGGCTCGTACCCGACGGCGCATCCCGCGACATCGAAGCGATCCACGAGCTCGGCTTCCCCCTGTTCGCTCGGGGACTGAGCGCCGCCGATCCCGGCAAGGACTGGGGCAGCGACGTGGGCAAGGCGATCTGCTGCGGTGGCGTCACCGTACGACCCGACGACCTTGTCCTGGCCGACCTCGACAGCATCGTCGTCCCCCGGGAACGGGAAGACACCGTGCTCCCGGCCACGCCCCAGAGGCTCGCCGATGACCGGCAACGTCTCGCCCGAGCACTCAACCGCCCTGAGTAGACCCCACCTATGGAGACTCCATGTCGACAGCACTTCCCATACACACCCCGTCGGGCATGACCGACCGGCTCACCGTGCTCACCCTGCCTCCCCAGCTACGCGCGCATGTCTCGTGGCTGGAGCAGTCCTTCACGGCCACGGACTACCCCGATCCCGCCCGCCAGAATGCCGCACGGACCGAACTCGTCGACCGTGTCGAGGGCCTGGCCACCGTGCTCGCCGGGGCCTCGTCCGCCGTCCGTGACGACCAGGCCGTCGTGCTCAGGGGCCTGCCGGCGGAGTCCACCGCGATGGTGGTCGCGGTCGCCTCGGCCATCGGCCCGGTAGTACCCTCGCGGCCGGACCGCCCGCTGATCGACGACCTCAAGCCGAACCCCGCCGCGGACGAACAAACCCGCACGGGTGACCTGCGCGTCGCACTGACCCCGCACACCGACAACTCGTCGGTGTCGGCCCCACCCGAAGTCCTCCTCCTGGCGTTCGTGCACAACGGCACCCCCGACAGCGGCGGGGAATCCACCCTCACCCACATCGACGACGTCGCCGACGCCCTCGATGACACCGACGTCGAACTGCTGCAGGAACCCCGCTATCCCAGCCTGAACGTGCCTACCGATACCGGCCTCACCCCGACACTCACCAGCGTGCTCACCCGCCGCACCGACGGCCGCCTCACCGTGCGCTACCGCGACGAGGCCCTCGCCGCCGGAATCGCCTCGGACCTGGCACCCGAGACCCCCAGCACCGCGCACGTGAACGCGCTGCACCGGTTCACCGCCACCGTCCGCGAACCCGCCAGGCAGACCCGCGTCCGTCTCGACACCGGCGACCTGCTCATCATCGACAACAGCCGATTCCTCCATGGACGCACCGAGATCGAGGCCGACGCGGTCCGGCATCTCAAAAGGCTCTACACCCAGCTCAACCCGTGAGTAGACCGTCCGAGCAGCACGGCGGCCGTGTTGCTGGACTGGATACGGGTTCGGGATCAAGGGCAAGAAAGTCCTGGCGCTGATCAAGGCGTTCAGCACGGGGGCGGTTCACAGGGCCGTGGAGTCCCAGGCTCCAGGTGGCTCGCCTTTCGGCTGGGCGTCGCGACCATGTCGCGGCGCCCCAGCGCCGCTCGTGGACGGCGCCCCTGACCGACATCCCGCCACCCGCACCATCCGCCGCATCCGAGGCCGGTACGAACGCCACCGGCCCGCCCCCGACCCGCCTGAGCTCGCACCACCGATGAGGTCACCCGATGAACGCACGCCCCACCTCCCTGATCGACGTCCACGCCCACTTCCTCACACCTCGCTATATCGAGGCGGCCAAGGCAGCCGGGCATGTCCGTCCCGACGGCAT
>NZ_JBSGBN010000223.1:0-9394 GCF_053601275.1 Streptomyces sp. NPDC004752
CAGGCCCGCGTGCGCTCCTGAAGCGCCTTGTTGTACACAAGGCGGACGCAGCCGAACGTGCGCGACAGCTCAGCCGCCTGCTCGTCCGTGGGGTAGAAGCGGTACTTGAACGCCCGCTTGACCTGCTGCGGCACGCCTTACACGCTATCAGATTCCATGTGAGTGGCGGATATCGGCCGGTAGACGCTGCACGCCAATCCGCCCTGGCGGCAAACCGGCTTTCCCTGCCCTGCTCCGCAGGAGCTTCGTTTCCTCCCCGGCCTGAAGACCGGGGTGTCCACGAAGGTGAGACCCGAGGAACGGCAACGCGGCGCCGGCCTCGGGGCTGACGCCGACGCTGGTGCCCATGGCGCATGGCGTCGAAGAGGTCCGACAGGATCAGGGTGAGGGTGAGGACGAGCAGTACGGCGGTGCGGACCCCGGCCCCGGCGAAGCCGCCGAACAGGCTGAAGTAACCGAAGAGCTTGAGGCCGGGGGCGACGACGATCCCGTCGGGCACCTTGGGACGGTCGCCCCGCGCGCCGCTGTGCCGCCCCGGTGCCGCGTTCGCCGAGCCGGGGCGGCGCGGCCCCGGACACCAGCCCGACCGCCACACCGAGCTTCCGCACGCGGAGATGCGCACAGGACGGATGTCGGCGTGGACGGGGCATTTCGAGGGGGGACCGCTGGACACGGGCCCCGCTTCCCCCCGTAGGGCTACGGCTTCCAGCCCGGGTCCCGGCCGCTCAGCCCCACCGCCCGGTCCAGCAGGGGGGCGTCGTCCGGGACGGGGACGACCGGGCCGAACGGGCCGTTGCCCCCGGGCGGGTGCTCGGTCGCGGCGAGCAGGAAGGCGTACGACGCCTGGAGCGCGGCGGGGTCGGGCTCGTAGGGCCGGCCGGTGGCCCGGGCCAGGTCCCAGCCGTGGATGACCAGCTCGTCGGCGGCCACCGCGCCCGCGACGGCGCCGGGCAGGTTCACCCCGCCGGCCCGCGTCATACCGGTCCAGGCGTCCGGATCGCGCCATGCCTCGGCGAGTTCCGCGAGCGCCTTGGGCAGTTCCGTGCGCCAGCCCGGGCCGATGTCCGGCACGGAGGCGTCCGGGCTGGTGTCGGTGGTCGCGCCGAACCGCTTGCGGGCCGCGTCGCGGAACGCCGTGGAGAGCCCAACCAGATGCCCCAGCAGGTGGCGCACCGCGTAGTCCGGGCACGGCGTCGGCGCGGAGAGCTGCTCGTCCGTCACCCCCTCGGCGAGCCGCGCCACGATGCGCGTCTGCGGGCCGAGGTCGAACATCGTGTCGGTCATGCCGTTCTCCTGTCGCGGGTGGAGGTCGCTTGTCATGGGTGGATGTCGCTTGTCGCGGGTGGGTCGCTTGTTGCGAGTGGAGGTCGCTCGGAAGGTGGACCGGCGCGGGCCGCGAAACTCATCGCGGGCCCGTCGACCGTGCGGACCGCTTCCCGTTCCGGCGATGGTCGCCCTGCGGTACCGGGCCGCGGTTTCTACGGCATCTGCCCGATGCCTACGGCGCCGCCTTAGACCCACGATGACCAGGCATGACGAGCATGACGACTTCCTGGACGGTGGCACGCGTGCTGCGGGACCGAGCCGCGGGGCTGTATCTGGTGGGGGTGGTGGTGTCGGGCTTCGGCACGTCCTCGCTGTGGCTGGCGTCGGGCGTGTGGGTCAAGGACCTCACCGGTTCGAACGGGCTGGCCGCGCTGTGCATGCTGGCGATGTGGGCGCCGACCCTGGCGGGTCCGGCGCTCGGCACGCTCGCCGACCGGGTGCGCCGGGGGCCGCTGCTCATCGCCGTGAACCTGCTCCTGGCCGGTCTGCTGCCGACCCTGTGCACCATCGACTCCCCGGACGGTCTGTGGCTGCTGTTCACGGTGCTGTTCGTGTACGGCACCGCGGGCGTCGTACACGACGCCGCCGAGTCGGCGCTCGTCGCCGCGGCCGTCGCCCCGGACCTGCTCGGCGACTTCAACGGGCTGCGGATGACCGCCACCGAGGGCATGAAGCTGGTGGCCCCGCTGGCCGGGGCCGGACTCTACGCCGCGTACGGCGGGGCGGGCGTGGCCCTGCTGGACGCGGTCACCTTTGTGCTGGCCGCCGGGCTGTACGCCCTCCTGCGCGTCGCCGAGGAGCGGCCGCGCCGCACCGCCGACGGCTGGCGCGGGCAGACTGCGGAAGGTGTGCGCCAGTTGTGGGCGCACCCGGCGCCGCGAGCGCTGGTCCGGGCCGGCGGCGCGACGATGTTCTTCGCCGCCCTGAACGGCGCGATGACCTACGCCGTCGTGGACGACCTCGGCCGCTCCCCCGCCTACGCGGGCGTGCTGTACGCCGCGCAGGGCGCCGGCTCGGTGGCGGTCGGGCTGGTCTCCGGGGCCGCGCTGCGCCGGCTCGGCGAGCGCGGGTTCGCGGCGGCCGGCATCGCCCTGCTGGCCCTCGCGGTGGCCGCCCGTGCGGTCCCCGTCGAGCCGCTGACGCTGGCCGGCAGCGTGGCGACCGGGGCCGGGCTGCCGTGCGTGCTGATCGCCGCGCTCACCGCCGTGCAGCGCGAAACGCCCGGCCCGCTCCTTGGCCGGGTGACCGCCACCGCCCACACGCTGCTGTTCACGCCGAACGTGATCGGGCTCGCCGCCGGTGCCGCCCTGGTCGAACTGGCCGACCATCGGCTGCTGTTGCCCCTGTTCGGCGGGGCGCTGCTGCTGATGGCCCTGTCGCTCGCTCAGCGCCCGGCGAGCGCCTCCCGTACCGCCGCCAGATCGTCGTCCGACGCCAACCCGGCGTGATACAGCCGCAGTTCGGTGGCGCCCGCCGCGCGGGCCCGGGCCGCGTCCGCCGCCAGGGTACCGGGGCTGCCGCCCATGCCGGAGACCATCGTGAACTTGGCCGCGAGCACGGCGCCCGCCCGCCGCCGGTCCGCGAAGGGCGCGAGCAGCCCCGTGCCGCCCGTGCAGGGCACGACCACCCCGTCCGCGACGGTCAGGATGTGCGCGGGGTCCACGCCCGCGTCGGCGCCGCAGTGGTACGACACCGGGTCCGCGTGCAGCAGCACCTGGAAGCCCTCGGGCGCGGCGGCGCGGACGGCGGCGACGGCCGCCTCCTGGAGCGCGCGGGCGGCGGCGTCGCGCCACGCGCGTGTGGCGGCGGCGAGCGGCTCGCCGAGGAGCTTCGCCACGCCCGCCCAGCCCCCGTGGTCGGGCGCGCCCCGCCACAGCGGTTCCAGCGCCGTCCGCACGGCGGCGGCCAGCCGGCCGGGGTCCAGGTCCCGCTCCGCGTATCCCGCGCGGCAGTCGGGGCAGAAGCACAGCGACATCAGGTACTGCCCGGCCTCGCCGAGCCCGACCCCGCCGATCTTGTCGTGGGCGTGCAGATGGGCGAGCCCGTACCAGCCCAGGGACTCCAGTTCGGTGCCGCGCGCGCCGGGGCGCACGGCGGCCTCGGCCGCCAGGTCGACGAGGTACGCGCGCGTGGCGGGCTGTGCGATGCAGGGGGCCCACGGGTAGCGGTCGCCGTAGGCGTTGACGACGGAGGTGTCCGGATGGTCGGCGCCCAGGCGGGAGTTGTGCGCGAGGACGACCCAGGTGTACACCTCCAGGCCGGCCGCGGCCAGCGCCTCGGCGGCCTCGTCGTAGGCGTCGCCGGGCGCCCAGTCACCGGCCGGGTAGGGGCGCAGGGTGCGGCCCGCCCAGCGGTCGCCGAGCGGGTAGAGCACGGCGGCGTGTTCGGCGGTGACGACGCGGTGGCGCGGGTGACGGGGGGTCAGCGCGCGCGTGGAGTGGTAGGCGGCGGCGAGGGTGACCTGGGCCGTGCCGAGCCGGGCGAGCCGCGCGGGCGCCACCGGGTCGCCGTTGACATCCCAGGGGTAGACGTACGCCGAGGTCTTCACCCGCCCTCCTCCAGCAGCGCATACCCGCGCTCGATCACCCGGGCGAGCTGTTCGACGTGGTCCTCGCTCGGCTCGTGCAGCGGGGGCCGGACCTCGCCGACGGCGAAGCCGCTCAGCCGCACGCCCGCCTTGACAAGGGCGACGGCGTAGCCACTGCCCTGGTCGCGCAGTTCGGCGAAGGGGCGGTAGAAGCCGTCCAGGAGCCGGTGCACGGTGGTCTCGTCGCCGTCGCGCAGCGCCCGGTGGAAGGCGAGGGCGATCTCGGGCGCGAAGCAGAAGACGGCCGAGGAGTAGAGGGTGATGCCGAGGGCACGGTAGGCGAGCTGGGTCTGCTCGGCGGTCGGCATGCCGTTGAAGTACAGGAAGTCGCGGGGGACCTCGGTGCGTACGGCGCTGACGATGCGCTGCATCAGGTCCAGGTCGCCGAGGCCGTCCTTGAAGCCGATGATCCCCTCCGTGCGGGCGAGTCGGACCACCGTGGGCGGGGTGAACCGCGCGTTGTCGCGCTGGTAGACGATCACGGGCAGGCCGGTCGCCGCGGCGACCTCCTGGTAGTGCCGCAGCAGGCCCTCCTGGCCGGCCCCGACGAGGTACGGCGGCATGGCGAGCAGCCCGTCGGCGCCCGCGTCCTGGGCGATTCCCGCGTAGCGTGCGGCGAGCTTGGTGCCGTAGCCGGCGCCCGCGACCACCGGCACCCGTCCGTCGGCCGCCTCGGCGGCGGCGCCTACGCAGGCCGCGAACTCCTCGGGCAGGAGCGCGTGGTACTCCCCGGTGCCACAGCAGGCGAAGACGGCGGCGGCCCCGGACTCGACGCCCCTGCGCACATGCGCGCGGTAGACATCGAGGTCCACGGAGCCGTCGGGGCCGTACGGGGTGACGGGGAAGAACAGCGGTCCGCCGGGGTCACGGAGTCGAGCTGCGAGAGGGGCTGGCGTCACGGGCGCTCCCTACCGATGCATGCTTGTGATCGGTGTCTATATTTCTGAACGCGCCCACGCTAAGGGCCACACTTGAGGCCGGTCAAGCGCGCACACCCGCGACGCAAGATGCGAATCTCCCCCTTCCGCGCCGCACTTGACGAGCCAGGCCACGGCTCCCTAGCGTGTCCACGAATGTGAATACCGGCCACGAATGCGGCCGTTGACTCACGTTGGCCCAAGGAGACCGAGCATGTCCGCTCCCCGCACTGTTCTGCTCACCGGCGCCGCCGGCGGGCTCGGCACCCTGATGCGGGAGCTGCTCCCGGACTACGGCTACGAGCTGCGGCTGTTCGACGTGCGCCCGGTCGAGGGCGAGCCGGACGCGATCACCGCGGACCTCTCGGACACCGAGGCGCTGCGCGAGGCGGTGCGGGGGGTCGACGCGATCGTCCACCTCGCGGGCATCTCCCTGGAATCGACCTTCGAGAAGGTCCTGAAGGCGAACATCGAGGGCACCTACAACCTGTACGAGGCGGCCCGCGGGGCGGGCGTGCACCGGATCGTCTTCGCCTCCTCCAACCACGCGGTCGGCTTCACCCCGGCCCCGCGCGGCGACGACCCGCTGATCCCGGTCGACACCCCGCGCCGCCCCGACACCTTCTACGGCCTGTCCAAGTCCTTCGGCGAGGACCTCGCCCAGCTCTACTGGGACAGGCACGGACTGGAGACCGTCTCCGTCCGCATCGGCGCCTGTTTCCCCGAACCGACCGACGTGCGCATGCTGTCGATGTGGATGAGCCCGGCCGACGGGGCCCGACTGCTGCACGCGGCCCTGACCGCCGAGCACATCGGTCACACCGTGGTGCACGGCTCGTCCGCCAACACGCGCCTGTGGTGGGACCTGACGTCCGCGCGGGCGCTCGGCTACGCACCGCAGGACGACTCGGAGCCGTACGCCGCCAGGCTGATCGCCGAACAGGGGGAGCTGGACCCGGACAACCCGGCCCACACCCGCCTCGGCGGACGCTTCGTGGACAACCCACCGGTCTGGCCGTACTGACGGCGCCAGGAGATCACCCGCACCGGTTCGACGGCGGTGCCGCTCAGCTACGAGCGGGCGCCGGAGCTGTTCGCGCGGTTCCTGGCCGAGGTGGACGCGGGCGCGGACCCCCAGCTGGTCATGGCCCGCTGGACCGGGAACTACCGGCGGGGCAACGAGCGCACCGCCCACGAGCACCCCCGCAACCGATCCGGCGAACGGCCCCGCGGACGACGCTGAACCGGGCCGCCGTGGCTGCCGCCGTGGCCGCTGCACCGAATGGGCGCAAGGTAAGGGAACGGTAAAGCACCTTCGATCGTTACCTCTGGCATGACAGCTATGACCCCCGGCTCGAACATCCCTCTCGCCGCCGCCCGTGTGACGGTGGACGTCGCCGCCCCGGTGCGGCTCGACGTATCGGGCCTGCTGCTCACCGCCGACGGCAAGGTGCGCTCCGACGACGACTTCATCTTCTACAACCAGCCCACCGGCCCGGGCGTGACCTACCGCTCGGGCGGGGGCGCGGCACCCGACGCGATCATCGTCGACACCAGCGCCGTCCCGCCCGGCATCGAGAAGATCGTCGTGACCGCGAGCCCGGACGCCGCGGGCCAGACCTTCCAGGGCGTCGAACCGACGGCGACGATCCGCAACGCCGACGACAACGCCGTCCTGGCGACCTTCACACCCCCGCGGCTCGGCACCGAGACCGCGCTGGTGGTCGTCGAGATCTATCTGCGCAACGGCCAGTGGAAGGCCCGTGCCGTCGGCCAGGGGTACGCCGACGGACTCGCCGGCATCGCCACCGACTTCGGCGTCACGGTGGAGGAACCGGCACCGGCACCGGCCGCCCAGCCGGTGACACCGCCGATGCCCGCCGCCCAGCCGGTGACACCCCCGATGCCCGCCGCTCCCCCGGCGCCGCCCGCCCCCGCGCCCGGCACCGGGAAGATCAACCTGGACAAGGGCCGGGTCAGCCTCCAGAAGAACCAGACCGTCTCCCTCGTCAAGGGCGGCCGTCCGCTGCTGTCCCGGGTGCAGATGGGCCTCGGCTGGGAGCCCGCGTTCCGCGGCAAGGACATCGACCTGGACGCCTCGGTCATGGCCTACGGCCCGCAGCGCAACCACATCGACAGCTGCTACTTCGGCAAGCTGACCATCCTCAACGGCGCGATCAAGCACTCCGGCGACAACCTCACGGGCGAGGGCGGCGGCGACGACGAGGTGATCGTCGTCGACCTCGGCCGGATCCCGCAGGAGGTCTCCGGCCTGGTCTTCACCGTGAACTCCTTCTCCGGCCAGAAGTTCACCGAGGTCGCCAAGGCGTACTGCCGCCTCGTGGACAGTGCGACCGGCGAGGAACTGGTCCGCTTCGACCTGACCGGCGCCGAGCCGCAGACGGGCGTGCTGATGGCCAAGCTCATCCGCCAGTTCTCCGGCGAGTGGGAGATGACGGCGCTGGGCGACTTCGTGAAGGGCCGCACGGTCCGCAACATGGTGAAGCCGGCCGCGCAGGCGCTGTAGGACGGTGGTACGACGGCACGGGCGCCCACTTCCGAGGGGGCGCCCGTCGGCAGTCCCGGAACAGGGCGCTGTGGGCGTCCAGGGCGGGTCGGCCACCGGGGCGAGCACCCCGCGCACCTCGCGCGCCACACAAGCCAGCATCACGGCGCTGTTCTCCGTCGCACCATGACCCGGGGTGTGCGTGGGGCCTCGGGGGTCCTTACGCCCCGCTTCCGCCCGCGAGGTCCAGCGACCGCCACCCGGGTCAGGGATGCCGTCCTTGCTCCTCGGGCGCAGAGCAGGGGCGACAACGGTGCCCCCGCGAGCCATCGCGCTGATCACGCCACAGGGCGCAGCGGGCCGTGACGCCGACGGCGCGGACGGTCAGATGCCCTGCTGCGAGCGGGCCTTGAAGGCTGCCTTGCGGGCCTCCTTGGCGATCTTCTTGTCCGGGTGGAGCCGGCCCATCGCCTCCAGCACGTCCGCGGTCGCCGGGTGCTCCACCCGCCAGGCCGCCGCGAAGAACCCGCTGTGCTGGGCCGCGAGCCCCTCCACCAGGGCGCGCAGTTCATCGGAGTTCCCCTCGGCGGCGAGCTGCGCGGCCACCGTGTCGACGGTGAGCCAGAACACCAGCTCCTGCGACGGCACCGGCACACCGGGGATGCCCCGCTCGCTCAGCCACACCCGGGCCAGCCCGCCCAGTTCGGCGTCGTCGAGGACCTCCCGCAGCGCCGGTTCGGCCTCCGTACCGACCAGGGACAGCGCCTGCTGGCAGCGCAGCCTGCGCAGCGGCGCCCCGGCGTCGCCGCCCCGCGCCGCGGCCAGCAACTCCCGCGCGGCGGCGAGGGGATCGCGGCGGGCCAGCCACTGCTCGGTCTCGGCCTGGGCCGCCGCCTGCGGAAAGCGGGACGTGCCGTCGAGCAGGACGTCCGCGCCCTTGTCCACGAGTTCACCGACCGCGGGCGCCGCGAACCCGGCCTCCAGCAGTCGCGCCCGCAGCCCGTACAGACCGAGCGGGGTGAGCCGCACCAGGCCGTAGCGGGCGACATCGGTGTCGTCCACCGACGCGGCCGGCTCCTCGTCGCCCTCGGCCATGAGCGCCTCGTCGACCGGCTCGTACTCCACGACGCCGATCGGCTCCAGCGCCCGGAACTGGTCGTCCAGGCGCATCATCGCGTCGGACACCTGCTCCAGCACGTCGTTGCTGGGTTCGCCCATGTCGTGGGGCACGATCATCGAGGCGGCGAGCACGGGCAGCGGCACCGTGCCGTCGCCGGGGCCGTCCTCGCCGACGGTCAGCAGATACAGGTTGCCGAGGACACCGTCGAGGAAGTCGGCCTCGGCGTCCGGGTCCCAGTCGAGTGACGAGAAATCGACCTCGCCGTCGGCGTCCAGCGCGTCCACCAGAGCGTCCAGGTCGGGCACGCTCGCGTCGGCGACGACGGTCTCCAGGGCGGCGCACCACACCGTGAGCACATCGTGCGGCGAGCCGGAGGTGAGCAGGGCCAGTTCCTCCCCCGCCGTCACGGTCCCGGCCTCCTCGTCGACGATCTCGACCAGGCCGGTGTCCATGGCGACCCGCCATGCCTCGCTCGTCCGGGCCGCGGCCTCGTCCCCGGTCAGTCCAAGCAGCTCGGCCGCGGCCGGCAGCTGCTCCTCGGCCAGGCTGCCCCCGGCGTCCACCCTGGTGTCGGGCCCGGCCCAGCGGGCGAGCCGGACGGCCCGGGAGAGCGACGGCGTGGACAGCGCGGCGCGCGCCAGCTCCGCTTCGGAGTGCAGCCGCACCGGCGGCAGGGGGGAGCTGTCTGACATCGGCTGGTTCTCCTCGCGGCCGTGGGACTCAGCCGCTCAGCCTAGACGGATTTCCACCCATGCCACCCGGTTCCTCTCGTCACCGGGACCGCACCTGGCCGAAACCTTGACGGCCCTCCTGACCAGCCCGGGGATTGACGCGCGTAGAAGTCGTCGGGCGACGGTTCGGGGGGACAGCCGTTCGCTCGACGCGAAGTCCGCCGGTCGCGAACGCCCCGGCGCGCGACGGCACCGCGGGCGAAGCCG
>NZ_JBSGBN010000224.1:0-9175 GCF_053601275.1 Streptomyces sp. NPDC004752
CCGACCTCAGACCCCTGCGGCAGTCCAAGAACATCACCGTCACCGCCGCAGCCCGGCACTTCGGACTCTGGCCGACCGCCATCTCCGCCCTCGAACGCGGGATCCGCCGAGACGACGACCTCGCCCACACCTACCGCAACTGGCTCCAAGCCGCTTGACAGGCAATAGGAGCATCAATAATGCCCCGTCGCCGGACGGCGACACGGCCCCGAATCATGCAGGGCGGCTTCGGAGTGGCCCGGACCCGGACCGCCCGGCGGCGGGAGGTACGGGCTCAGACCGCCCGGTTGCGCCGCCGCGCCAGCTCGTCCGCGGGGTTGTGCCCGACCAGTGTCTCCCCCGTGTCGATACGCTCCCCGTGCAGCTGGGAGAGCGCGCTTTCCACGTCCCGCCAGACCACGCCCACGGCAATCCCGAAGATGCCCTGACCACCCTGGAGCAGGGCGTGGACCTCGTCGGGCGAGGTGCACTCGTAGACCGTGGCGCCGTCGCTCATCAGCGTCATGCGCTCCAGGTCACGGAAACCGCGTTCCCGGAGGTGCTGGACGGCGGTCCGGATGTTCTGCAGTGACACGCCGGTGTCCAGGAACCGCTTGACGATCTTCAGGACGACGACGTCCCGGAAGCTGTACAGCCGCTGCGTACCCGACCCGTAGGCGGGCCGCACGCTGGGCTCGACGAGGCCCGTGCGGGCCCAGTAGTCGAGTTGTCGATAGGTGATGCCGGCCGCCGCGCAGGCCGTCGGCCCCCGGTAACCGATCTGCTCGGACGCCATGGACGCCGCCCCTCCGCCGCTCGGTACGGCCGTCGGCCGTTGCGGGGCGTGATCGGCCGCGCCGCTGCCTGGATGGGGATACCCCCCGCTGGAGCGGAGCCGAGAGCTTGAGGGAGGGTACGGACCGCTCTCCCCGAAACCGCGTCCGGGGGCACCCCCAGCCGTACCGTCGCCGCTGCTTCTCACGCCGACCTCCGTCCTTGACCTGCCTTCACGACGGTAGGCAGTCACCAGGGGTGCGTCAACGATCGCCACACTCGCCACGCCGAGTGATAATCACCCTGAGAGTGGTTTCCCGTGCCCCACCGTGGGGAAAGGCTAGCCGAATGCGCTCGCGGGCAGCCGTAGGACGCTCTCACGGGCCGCCGACAATGGGATCACTGCCCATTACAGGCACCAGTCCAGCGCGGGGCCCCGGGTCCGGCAAGCCGGACGCCGGACTCACTGGCTGCTGGTGCCGAAGTCCTCGGGCGAGATCTGGTCGAGGAACTCGCGGAACTTCTCCACCTCGTCCTCCTGCTCGTCCGGAATGGCGATGCCCGCGTCGTCCAGCACCGTGTCACTGCCGTAGATCGGCGTTCCGGTGCGCAGGGCCAGCGCTATGGCATCGGACGGACGGGCGCTGACCTCGACCCCGCTGGCGAACACCAGCTCGGCGTAGAAGACGCCTTCACGCAGGTCCGTGATGCGTACTTCGGTGAGCTCCTGGCCGACGGCTTCCAGCACGTCCTTGAACAGGTCGTGGGTCAGCGGCCGCGCGGGAGCCATCCCCTGCTGGGCAAAGGCGATCGCGGTCGCCTCCCCCGGCCCGATCCAGATGGGGAGGTACCGGTCGCCGCCCACTTCACGCAGGAGCACGATCGGTTGGTTGGAGGGCATCTCGACCCGGACACCTACGACATCGAGCTCGTTCACACAGCAACCCTAGGCCGTGCCCGGGACGTTTGGGTAGTCGGGCAGGGAACGGGGGCGCGATCCGACGGAAGGGACACCGGCACCGCTCACGGCAACCGCACACCCAGGGCGGTCTTCACCAGCGCCGCGTGCAACCTGACGGTGAGCGTCGCCAGCTCCTTCGTACGGGCCTCGGCATGGGCCCTGGTCTGGGGGTTGCGGTGGCGCTTCAGCGGCGCCACCACTTGGTCGACGAGGCCCGCCTCGCGGTCGGCGGCGGCCTTCATCGCCCGAAGGTGGCGCGGCTCGATCCCGAACCGCCCCAGCTCGGCCACGAGGGAGGCCACGGTCACCGTCTCCGCGTCGAACGACCCGTCCTCCAAGGGGGCGACGAGCCCGTACGACTCCCACTCCTTGAGGGTGCTCTCATCGATCTCGGCGGCCGCCAGCAGATCCGCCCGCCCGATCCGGGCCGCCGCGGGCCGCTCGACGGGCTCCAGGGCGTCCTCGGCGTCCGGCTGCCGCCCCACGAACGGCAGCTGTACGGCCTCGCCCCGCTCCATGGCGTCAAGGTGCTCACGGATCACCTTGAGCGGCAGATAGTGGTCCCGCTGCATCCGCAGGACATGGCCGAGGCGCTCGACGTCGCCGGAGCTGAACTTGCGGTATCCCGAGGGAGTCCGCTGCGGCTCGACGAGGCCCTCAGACTCCAGGAACCGAATCTTGGAGATGGTGACCTCGGGGAACTCCTCGCGCAGCGTGCTCAGCACCGTGCCGATGCTCATCAGCCCACTGTCCCTGGCGGCGGTACCGTGCCCGGCACCGCCGCGCGGTGTTTGAAGCATGGACCTTCCCTGGAGTCCCCCCGGACGGTGTCCGGGGGGCTGGTCAGATGCCGTGCCGGCTCGCGTAGAAGACCAGCCGGTACTTGCCGATCTGCACCTCGTCACCGTTCGACAGAGCGACCTGGTCGATCCGCTCACGGTTGACGTACGTGCCGTTCAGACTGCCCACGTCGGCCACCGTGAAGGAGCCGTCGGGGGAACGCCGGAACTCCACGTGCCGGCGTGAGACCGTCACGTCGTCCAGGAAGATGTCGCTCTGCGGGTGACGGCCGGCCGTGGTCAGGTCCCCGTCCAGCAGGAAGCGACTGCCCGAGTTCGGGCCGCGGCGGACCACCAGGAGCGCCGAGCCCAGCGGCAGCGCGTCGACGGCCGCCTGCGCCTCGGGAGAGAGCGCCGGCAGCTGCGTCTGCCCGGTGGCCTCGGCGTCGTACGCCTCAAGGCCGGAGATGGAGATCGTGGACGTCGTCTCCGACGGCCGTTCGGCGGCGGCACCGGCACGCAGCGGCGCACCACAGTTGGAACAGAACCGGGCGTTCTCCGCGTTGCGGTTGCCGCACCTCGTACATACCAGGACCGACATGGACGGATCCTCCTGCCGCGGCTGTCCCCCCGGGGCATTGGACGCGTACGGGCCGGGGGCAAAGCCTCCACCCGCACTTGAGGTTGACGGTTGCCCGAAACCTATGCCGCCGGACTGGGCAGGGTCAACAGACGGCGCGCCCTGACCTCCGGAAATGTCGCCGCCCGGGCCACCCACCTGGTCCCGGAACAGCGGGCGCTGGCCCTCTGCGTCAGGCTGTGCGCGATGGCGGGCGGTCGCGTTGCCGCCGCTCTCTCGCGCGCTCTTGCCGAACAACTTCGCAAACAACTTCACGGGCGATTCCCCTTGACCGAAACAGACCCGCCCGTGGGGCAGGACGAACCCTGATTCCATACACCGGTCGACCCGGACATCCTCACAACGTCCGTATCCACCAGACAGTTTCCACCACGCACCACCCCTTCCGTGCGCCGACCCCCCGCAACCTCATGCCCCTGCCGGACCTCTCCCATGCACCCCCGATTCACTGGGAGGACGACCGAGCGTAGCCAGGCTGCTTCACCGGTCGCAAGGCGTCAACAATGATCTTGTCCGAGCGGTCTACTGTCACGGTGGCCTGCTCCTTCTCAAGAGTCTGCACCACGCCCCCCGGGATGTTGAGCGCCGGCTCAAGGTCCTGCGGCTTGCCGATGACCTTGAAACGATAGGGGGCGTTGATCTTGTTCCCGTCGACGCTCACACTGTTGTCGGAATCCGAGAAATACGTACCGGCGACGATCCGTACGTCATTGACCTGGATCGCCTCCGCGCCGGCCGCGCGCAACTCCTGGATCGCGTCGAGCAGCATGTCCGCCTGGACCGTTCCCTTCGTGTCATCGATCGTCATCGTGATACCGGGCCCCTGTGCCGCCACGGTGCCCGCCAGAATGCCGAGTTGCCGCTCCTTCTCAGCCGTCTGCTTGCGTGCCTCCTCGGCCTGGTCCGAGCTGTTCTCCAGCTCCTGACGCTGCCGTTCGAGTCCCGTCTTCTCGTCCTCAAGACGCTGCGTACGGTTGTCGAGTTCATCGAGGATGCGCACCAGATCCTCCTGGCGGGCGCCGCGCAGCGCGTTGTCGCTGTCGCTGTTAGACGCCACCTGCACGGCCAGCCCGAAGCCGAGGCCGAACAGCAGCAGGGCGACGATGAGTTGGGCCCGGGAGACGCGTGGTGGCCACAGGCCGTTGACCAGCCGCCGACGACCGGTCAGCTCCTGCTCGGACTTCTCCTGCCGGGGCTGCGCCACGGGACCCGGCGCGGGCACCTCGTCGGGCAGTTCCCTGCGCAGCCTGTTCTCCGGCCGCTCGTTCTGGTCGCTCATCGGCCTCACGCCCGGAACACATGCCGCCGGATGGCCGCGGCGTTGGAGAAGATACGGATGCCGAGGACCACGACGACGCCCGTGGACAGCTGTGCGCCCACGCCCAACTTGTCGCCCAGGAACACGATCAGGGCGGCCACGACCACATTCGAAAGGAACGAGACCACGAAGACCTTGTCGTCGAAGATTCCGTCCAGCATGGCCCGCAGGCCGCCGAAGACGGCATCGAGCGCCGCGACCACGGCGATCGGCAGATAAGGCTCGACGACCGCCGGAACCTCGGGACGAACCAACAGTCCGGCCACGACTCCCACGACGAGGCCCAGTACGGCGATCACGATGTGCCCTTCTCAGTGCTCGGCTGTGCTGTGCGTACGATCACACTCGGCGCGGCGGGCAGCCGGAGGTCGTTCTTCACAGAGATGTCGGCCCGGATGCCGTAGCTGTCCGCCAGGGCATGCAGATACAGCCCGTCGGCACCGTTCTGGAACCTGGTGCTGACCTTCTGGCCGTCCCCCACCGCCAGGACCGTGTAGGGCGGCACCAGTGGCTTGTTGTCGACCAGTATCGCCTCGCCCGCCGCCCTGATCGCGGACAGGGTGGTCAGCCGCTGCCCGTTGATCGAGACGGCCTCCGCGCCGGCCGCCCACAGCCCGTTGACGACCCGCTGCATATCACGGTCACGCACCCGGCCGGTGTCGGAGAATCCCGAGGTCGTGCGCGGGTTGCCGTCGCCGCCCGTGTTGGCTTCCTTGGCGTCGTTCACGACGAGCGTCACTCCGGGTCCGTGCACCGCGGTGGCGCCCGACAGGATCCCGACCAGATCGGTCTGCTCGCTGCCGCCGCTCTGCCGCAGCGCGGCCCGCTGACGGGCGCCCACATCATCGCGCAGCTTGTCGACGCTGCCCTCCAGCTTGTCCGCCGTCGCGGTCTCCCGGTCGATCCGGTCGAGCAGCTCCTGCCGCTCCTTGGCGACCACTGGGGCCGCCACGCGGGCCTGGGCCGCTCCGACGGTCACGACGAGCGCGGCGAGCACCAGACCGCCGGCGAGGCCGAGCTTCGCCCGGAGGGTCTTCGGCAGGCCCCCTTCGCCCTGGGTCTTCCTGCGGGCGGCGGCCTCGGCGTACCCGTCGTCGAGGCTGTGATCCATGACGTTGGTGATCAACGACATAGAGGCGTCCGGGCGCGCGGGCCGCGAGGCCGGCGTGCTCCGAACGGGGGGTTGCTGCGGCATGCCGCACATCGTCGCACGTCGCGAGCAGTACCTCCGAATGGCCCCACCGGCGTGCCGGACAGGCCCCCTTGGGGACACTTGTCCGGCACGCGCGCGTGCTGGGGGTTTTACCGTCCGGCGCTGTCCACGACGGCCGACCACTCATCGAGCAGGGCCTGGGCGGATTCGTCGTCCGGACCCTCCGCCCACAGGTGCGTGACCGCCTCGGCCGGGTCGGGCAGTACCATCACCCAGCGACCGTCCGTCTCCACGACCCGCACCCCGTCCGTGGTGTCGACGAAGCGGTCTCCGGCCTCCTCGACGACCCGCCGCATCACCAGACCCTTGACGGCCCAGGGCGTGGCCAGATCACGCTTCAGGACGTGCGCCCGCGGAATCCGCGCGTCGATCTGGCTGAGCGTGAGCTGCGTCCGGGCCACCAGCCCGATCAGACGTACAAAGGCCGCCGTGCCGTCGTAGACGCCGCTGAACTCCGGGACGATGAACCCGCCCTTGCCGTCGCCCCCGAAGATCGTCCCTTCTTCACGCCCCACGCGCGTGAGGTCGTCGGGAGACGTCGTGGTCCACTCGACCTGGGTGCCGTGATACGCGGCCACCTGCTCCGCGATCCGCGTCGTGGTCACCGGCAGCGCGACACGGCCGCTGCGCCGCTCCGCGGCCACGAGATCGAGCATCACGAGCAGCGCCCGGTCGTCCTCGATGATGCGGCCCTTCTCGTCGACGAGGGACAGCCGCTCGCCCACGGGGTCGAAGCGCACACCGAACGCGGCGCCGGAGGACGCCACGATCTCACCGAGCCGCACCAGCCCCGCCCGGCGCATGTCGCCGGTCTCCGTGGGCCGTGCCTCGTCCAGGCCCGGATTGATGGCCAGGGAGTCCACACGGAGCTTGCCGAGCAGGCTGGGCAGGACCAGGCCCGCACTGCCGTTGGAGGCGTCCACGACGACCTTGAGCCCCGACTCGGCGATCCCCGTGGTGTCGACGTTCCGCAGCAGCGACCCGGTGTACGAGTCGTAGACGCTGGCCGGGAAGTGCAGATCGCCGATCTCTCCGGGGAACGCCCGTCGGTACTCCTGCCGCGCGAAAACCCGGTCCAGCTTCCGCTGGCTGGCCTGCGAGAGATCGGCACCCTGCCCGTCGAAGAACATGATGTCGACCGAGTCGGGCACCCCCGGCGAGGTCCGGATCATGATCCCGCCGGCACTGCCCCGCGCGGTCTGCTGCCGTGCCACCGGCAGCGGCACGTTCTCCAGGTCCCGTACGTCGATGGCACTGGCCTGGAGCGCGGAGATGACCGCGCGCTTCAGGGCCCGCGCGCCACGCGAATGGTCACGGGCCGTCGTGACGGTCGCCCCCTTCTTGAGGGTCGTCGCATAGGCCCCGGCCAGCCGCACGGCGAGTTCCGGCGTGATCTCCACATTCAGGATCCCGCTCACGCCACGGGCACCGAAGAGGTGCGCCTGCCCGCGGGACTCCCAGATCACCGACGTGTTGACGAAGGCACCGGCCTCAATGGTCTTGAACGGGTAGACCCGCACATTGCCCTGAACGATCGATTCTTCACCGATCAGGCATTCGTCGCCGATGACCGCGCCGTCCTCGATCCGGGCAGCGCGCATGATGTCGGTGTTCTTTCCGACGACACAGCCCCGCAGATTGCTGTGCTGCCCGATGTACACGTTGTCGTGTACCACGGCCCGGTGCAGAAACGCCCCGCTCTTCACGACGACATTCGACCCGACGACGGTGTGCTCCCGGATCTCGGCACCGGCCTCCACCTTGGCGTAGTCGCCGATGTAGAGCGGTCCGCGCAGCTCGGCGTCCGCATGCACCTCGGCGCCCTCAGCCACCCACACGCCCGGGGAGATCTCGAATCCGTCGATCTCCACATGGACCTTGCCCTCAAGAACGTCGGCCTGCGCTTTCACATACGACTCGTGGGTGCCGACATCCTCCCAGTAGCCCTCGGCGACATAGCCGTATACCGGCTTGCCCTCCTTCATGAGCTGCGGGAAGACATCACCGGACCAGTCGACGGGAACGTCGGGATCCACATAGTTGAAGACCTCGGGCTCCATCACGTAGATGCCGGTGTTCACCGTGTCGGAGAAGACCTGCCCCCAGGTTGGTTTCTCCAGGAATCGCTCGACCTTGCCCGCTTCGTCGACGATGGTGATGCCGAACTCCAGCGGATTGGGTACCCGCGTGAGACACACTGTGACGAGCGCGCCCTTTTCCTTGTGGAAATTGATCAGGTCGGTGAGGTCGAAGTCGGTCAGCGCGTCGCCGGAGATGACGAGGAAGGCATCGTCCTTCAACGCCTCTTCGGCGTTCTTGACGCTTCCGGCGGTACCGAGTGGCTTCTCCTCATTGGCATAGGTGAGCTCCATTCCGAGTTCTTCGCCGTCACCGAAGTAGTTCTTGACGAGCGAGGCCAGAAACTGCACGGTTACGACGGTCTCAGTGAGCCCATGCCTTTTGAGCAGCCTCAGGACGTGCTCCATGATCGGGCGGTTGGCCACGGGCAGGAGCGGCTTGGGCATGCTTGAGGTCATTGGGCGAAGGCGAGTGCCTTCACCACCGGCCATCACGACGGCCTTCATGTCGGAAGCGTCCTCCTCCAAGAGACGACGGTCTAGCCGACTTCACCCGTCAAGATTGTCCCGCACTTTTCCGCCGAGGGCCATCGAGCCACTGCGTCCGGACAATCGCCGAGTTCAATCGGCCATGGTGTCCGCACGGACCAGACGGCGGACCTGCACCACGTAGAGCACTCCTGCCCACCAGTAGAGCGTCGTACCCCATCCTGCGAACGCCCATCCGAAAATAGCTGCGAGTGACGAGATCCAACCGCTTCCGTCACTGAGCAGGAGCAGCGGGAAGGCGTACATCAGGTTGAAGGTCGCTGCCTTCCCCAGGAAGTTCACCTGCGGTGGGGGGTAGCCGTGCCGTCTGAGGATGCCCACCATCACCAGGAGAACCAGTTCTCTCGCCAGTAGCACGGCCGTCAACCAAATCGGCAGGATCTCCCGCCAGGTGAGGCCGATCAGCGTCGAGAGAATGTAGAGCCGGTCGGCGGCGGGGTCGAGGAGTCGGCCGAGGCTGCTGATCTGGTTCCAGCGCCGGGCGAGCTTGCCGTCCAGGTAGTCACTGATCCCGCTCAGCGCGAGTACCAACAGCGCCCAGTCGTCGCTCTTGGGACCCCCGAACTCGGGCCTAAGGATCAACCACAGGAAGAGGGGTACGCCGACGAGACGCGCCATGCTGAGGATGTTCGGGATGGTGAGGACCCGGTCCGTCTGGACTCGGGTCTCCTGGACCTCCACCCGGGGGCCTCCTGTGGGAAACGAACCAACGATGCTCCCTGAGCCTACCTCAACGCAAAAAAGCTCCGGCTCTCGGGCTGTATGCCCAAGAGCCGGAGCTTTAAAGGGAGTTCGGCGGTGTCCTACTCTCCCACAGGGTCCCCCCTGCAGTACCATCGGCGCTGTAAGGCTTAGCTTCCGGGTTCGGAATGTAACCGGGCGTT
>NZ_JBSGBN010000225.1:0-8822 GCF_053601275.1 Streptomyces sp. NPDC004752
TACGGCGTCCTGGAGCGGGGGTGGTGCGACCGGGGATGTGTCCTGGGGTGCGGGAAGAGCGACCGGGTACGCGTCCTGTGGCCCGGGCGGCGTTGCCGGTGCGGGCGGCGCGGTGGGTACGGCGTCCTGGAGCGGGGGTGGTGCGACCGGGGATGTGTCCTGGGGTGCGGGAAGAGCGACCGGGTACGCGTCCTGTGGCCCGGGCGGCGTTGTCGGCGCGGGCGGCGCGGTGGGTACGGCGTCCTGGGGCGAAGGTGGTGCGGTCGGGAACGCGTCCTGGGGTCCGGGTGGTGTCGCCGGTGCGAGGTTCTGCGGCGCCACGTCCGGCGCTTCGTCCTCGGCCTCCGCCATCTCGGCGGCTCCGTCGGCGTCTACGGCCCCATCGCTGTCCAGGGCCTTCACGGCATCCGCGGACCCGGTGCCGAAGAGGTCGGCGTCCGTATCGGCGTCCGTACCGGCATCCGCGTACGCATCCGTATCGGCATGTGCTTCCGCGGCCACGGCCACGTCCGTCTCCGCGGCCACGTCCGTCTCCGCGTCTGCGTCCGCACCGGCATCCGAGCCCGTGTCGGCGTCTGTGGCCGTCGCCGCAGCCTGCGGAAAGAGCGAGTCCGCGCCCTCGGTCTTGGTCCCGGCGGCACCCTCCGAAGACGCGATGTCGACAGCCACGGCGGGCTCGGATTCCGCGTCCGGGGAGTCGTCTTCCCCGCGGCCCGTCTCCCCGGTCACGGAGTCGTCGAGGCCGTCGCCCGTGTCCTCGGCGTCGGCACTCGGCTCGTCGGCCGTACCCTCGGCAGTCTCATCCGCGCCGTCCCTCGCCTCCGTCGACCCCGCCGGTCCCTCCTCAACGGCACCCGATACGGGCCCAACGCCCTCGTCCGCCCCGGAGTTCACGCCGCCGCCCGCGGACGAACGCCCCGCGTCCTCGGCGGTCTCCGCAACCCCTGCGACCTCCGCGATCTCCCGCTTCAGCGCGACCGCGGAGAACCGCATCGTGGCGCCGCTCTCCAAGTCGCCGTTGTCCGGCTGCACTTCGTCCGTGTCGGCCGCGGCCGGGGCCGGAGCCGCCGGAACCGCGGGAGCGGACGGCGCCCACTGCTGGAATCCGCCGGCCGGAATGCTCGGCACGGCCGTCGGCGACGCGGGATCGGTCTCCGGCCGCGACTGCGGCTGCTGCGGTTCGAACCCGCTGCCCGCCGGCAACTTCGGCACCGCGACGGGACTTCCGGTGGGCGGAGGGGGCGGCGCGAAGGACGCCCCCGGCCCGGCCGCGGGCGCGGGCGGCGTGAACGGCGCACCGGGCGCCGGAGCCGACGGCGCGAGGGGCGCCCCGGGCGCGGGCGGAGGCGGAGGCGGTGTGAACGGCGCACCGGGCGCGGGCGGAGGCGGCGTGAACGGGGCCCCGGGCGCGGGAGCCGACGCCCCGCCGGCCCGCGCGTGCGGCGGAGGAGTCAGCCCCGGAATCGGCGCACCGGGCGGGAACGGTGAACCCTGCCTCGGGAACGAGGAAGGAGACGCACCGGGCCCGGACGCCGCGCCCGCCTGCCCCGAACTGCCTGACACCTCCGACGAACTCGACGAACCGGACGCCCCTGCCTCCCCCGCCGCTCCTGTCGGGCCCGCCGCGTTCTGCGTGTACCAGGCGGGCGGTGCGTAGTCGATGGTGAATTCGCCGGTCGTCTCGACGGCAGACTCCGCGTCGGGCTGGTCATCACCGGGTGTGGCCCAGCCCCCGCGGATCCCGTCCCGATCGCTGCTCACAGTTCCTCCCGCTTGGTCGAGCACCCTCGTGCCGTGCCGGGGCGACCATTTCGTGTCGTTCTCAGTCGTCCGTTGTCGTTCGAGGTAGTCCGATCCACCGGCTCTCCCCCTGGGGCGCCGACATCCCATCCACGGGTACCGGCGTCACGCCCACTCCCAGCCTAATCACCGAGCCCCCCGCCCCGGCAGGCCCGTCCACCCCTGAGCGTGCGCCCACTCCGTCACACCCTGCCCGGAAGTGCCGTACACAGTCCGCGTATCGGTGAACAATCCGCAAGACAAGTATGAACAAGAGGGTCGGAACGGGCGGGGGACGATCGCCGTCGAGCCCGAACCGTCATGCGACGTAAGAGAATTGGACGTAAGAGAGTTGACGGGGACAGTGGGGACAGTGGGGGCCGATCACGCCCACCTTCCGCAGCGCAGAAGAGGATCCGTTCGCGTGAGCTTCGGCCCACCCCCATCCGTTTCACCCCATCCGCCGGCCCTGGCCGCCGACCAGGCCGCGCACATGTCGCCGCAGGGGGGCTCGCGGGAGTCCTGGACGTGCTCGTGCTCGTCGACCTCAACACCGGCAAGAAGCCGGCGGAACCGCCCCGGACCCACGCACCGGCAAGGCACGGTGGACGTACAAGCACGCAGACGGCGTCCAGGGCGTCTGCCTGACGGCTACGACGACAAGTGCGGCAACCGGTGCTCCCCGTCGCCACCGGCGCCGGACTAAAGCACCGAAACTCGCACGCGCGGCATCCGCGGCACCGACCCACGCGCGCGTAAGGGGAAGGCACACCGGCGCCTTCCCCCTCATACGCTCACGCGCGCGTGCCGCTCACTCCGCGGCGGGCGCCCCGTCCTGCGGCGCGGGTTCCAGATCGAACTCGCCGTCCCGCGCGCCGAGCACGAACGCCCGCCACTCCGCCTCCGTGTACCGCAGCACGGTGCCCGGATCGAGGGACGACCGCATGGCCACGGCCCCGTCGGACAGATAAGCGATCTCGACCCGCTCCTCGTGCTGCTCCGTGCCCGGCGCGCTGTGCCACTCGACGCCCGAGATGTCGAGCGCGTACAGCTCGTCGCGCTCCCGCTCCTTGCGCGCCTTGATCTCCTCCGCCGTCTCCGCCATGCCGCAGCGACCCCTTCCCGACGTACACCGTTGATCCAGGCGTTCACCCTAGTGGTCGCCGCGGCCGTCGCGGAGCGCTTCGGTGGCCGGGACAAGGGCTCCCGCATCCGCCTGGTACCCTGGGTGACGGCCGTTTGTGTACGCGCCCTCGGAGCCCCTCACGGGCGCTGGAGGACACGCGCGACGGATCCCCGCCACCGAGTAGTGGAAGCTCCCCCGAGAAGCAGACCGGGGGCACTCGGCGGCCACCCACAGATCAAGAGGAGTACGCGTGTCGCTCGACGCCACCACGAAGAAGCAGATCATCTCCGAGTTCGGTACCAAGGAGGGCGACACCGGCTCCCCCGAGGTCCAGGTCGCTCTGCTGTCCCGTCGGATCTCCGACCTGACGGAGCACCTGAAGACCCACAAGCACGACCACCACTCCCGCCGCGGTCTGCTGATCCTCGTCGGTCAGCGCCGCCGCCTGCTGCAGTACCTGGCGAAGAAGGACATCCAGCGCTTCCGCGCCCTGGTCGACCGCCTCGGCATCCGCCGTGGTGCGGCGGGCGCCAAGTAAGACACCGTGAAGGGAGCGGTTCCCGGGGACGATCGGGGGCCGCTCCCTTTGCTGTACGTGCGGAAACGTACGGAAACATGCGGAGTGTCACTCACGCTTTGTAGTGTGGTGGCACAACGCAATACAGACGACACAGAACGAGGAGGAGCGCACCCCGCCGCCGCCGGTCCTCGGTAGTGGCCCCCGGGGAGCGAGCCCCGGGTGCTTCGATCGAAGACCGGCCCGCACCAGACGGAGCGCTTCTCCGCAACCGTCCCCCTGCCACACGGGCAGCCGCGGGACGAAGACGACAAGTAACGGAGAAAACGCTGGTGGAGAACGAGACCCACTACGCCGAGGCCGTCATCGACAACGGCGCCTTCGGCACCCGTACCATCCGCTTCGAGACGGGCCGCCTGGCCAAGCAGGCCGCCGGTTCCGCCGTGGCGTACCTGGACGACGACACCATGGTGCTGTCGGCCACCACCGCCTCCAAGAACCCCAAGGACCAGCTCGACTTCTTCCCGCTGACGGTGGACGTCGAGGAGCGGATGTACGCGGCCGGGAAGATCCCCGGCAGCTTCTTCCGCCGTGAGGGCCGCCCCTCCGAGGACGCGATCCTCACCTGCCGGCTCATCGACCGGCCGCTGCGCCCCTCCTTCAAGAAGGGCCTGCGCAACGAGATCCAGATCGTCGCCACGGTCATGGCCCTCAACCCCGACCACCTGTACGACGTCGTTGCGATCAACGCCGCGTCCGCGTCCACCCAGCTGGCCGGCCTGCCTTTCTCCGGCCCGATCGGCGGCGTCCGCGTCGCGCTGATCCGCGGCCAGTGGGTGGCGTTCCCGACCCACACCGAGCTGGCGGACGCAGTCTTCGACATGGTGGTCGCCGGTCGCGTCCTGGAGGACGGCGACGTCGCGATCATGATGGTCGAGGCCGAGGCCACCGAGGAGACCATCAAGCTGGTCGCCACCGGCTCCGAGGCGCCGACCGAGGAGGTCGTCGCCGCCGGCCTGGAGGCCGCGAAGCCGTTCATCAAGGTCCTGTGCAAGGCCCAGTCCGACCTTGCCGCCAAGGCCGCCAAGCCGGTCGGCGAGTTCCCGATCTTCCTGGACCACCAGAACGACGTGCTGGAGGCCCTGACCGGCGCCGTCCGCCCCGAGCTGGCCCAGGCGCTCACCATCGCCGGCAAGCAGGAGCGCGAGGCGGAGCTGGACCGCGTCAAGCAGCTCGCCGCCGAGAAGCTGCTGCCGGAGTTCGAGGGCCGCGAGAAGGAGATCTCCGCCGCGTACCGCTCGCTGACCAAGAGCCTGGTCCGGGAGCGCGTCATCAAGGAGAAGAAGCGCATCGACGGCCGTGGCGTGACGGACATCCGCACGCTCGCCGCCGAGGTCGAGGCCATCCCGCGGGTGCACGGTTCCGCGCTGTTCGAGCGTGGCGAGACCCAGATCCTGGGCGTCACCACCCTCAACATGCTCCGTATGGAGCAGCAGCTGGACACCCTCTCCCCGGTGACCCGCAAGCGCTACATGCACAACTACAACTTCCCGCCGTACTCCACCGGCGAGACCGGCCGCGTCGGCTCCCCGAAGCGCCGTGAGATCGGCCACGGCGCCCTCGCCGAGCGCGCCCTGAGCCCGGTCCTGCCGACCCGCGAGGAGTTCCCCTACGCGATCCGGCAGGTGTCCGAGGCACTCAGCTCCAACGGCTCGACGTCCATGGGCTCCGTCTGCGCCTCCACCATGTCGCTGCTGAACGCCGGTGTGCCGCTGAAGGCCCCGGTCGCCGGTATCGCGATGGGCCTGATCTCCCAGGAGATCGACGGCGAGACGCACTACGTCACCCTCACCGACATCCTCGGTGCGGAGGACGCCTTCGGCGACATGGACTTCAAGGTCGCCGGCACGAAGGACTTCGTGACCGCCCTCCAGCTCGACACCAAGCTGGACGGCATCCCGGCCTCCGTCCTGGCCGCGGCCCTCAAGCAGGCCCGCGACGCCCGCCTGCACATCCTCGACGTGATGATGGAGGCCATCGACCGGCCCGACGAGATGTCCCCGCACGCCCCGCGGATCATCACCGTCAAGATCCCGGTCGACAAGATCGGCGAGGTCATCGGCCCCAAGGGCAAGATGATCAACCAGATCCAGGAGGACACGGGCGCCGAGATCACCATCGAGGACGACGGCACGATCTACATCGGTGCCGCCGACGGCCCGTCCGCCGAGGCCGCCCGCACCACGATCAACGGCATCGCCAACCCGACGATGCCCGAGGTCGGCGAGCGCTACCTCGGCACGGTCGTGAAGACGACCACCTTCGGTGCGTTCGTCTCCCTGCTGCCCGGCAAGGACGGTCTGCTGCACATCTCGCAGATCCGCAAGCTGGCCGGCGGCAAGCGCGTGGAGAACGTCGAGGACGTCCTCGGCGTGGGCCAGAAGGTCCAGGTCGAGATCGCCGAGATCGACTCCCGCGGCAAGCTCTCCCTCATCCCGGTGATCGAGGGCGAGGACAGCGCCTCCGACGGCGGCGCCGCCGCGGACTCGGACAAGAAGGACGACGCCGACAAGTGACGTCGCGTAACGCCATCGTGACGGCCCGCACCTCCACGGAGGCGCGGGCCGTCGCCCGTACCCAAACCCTCATCAAGGGCACCAACGGCATCGGCACGGTCCGCAAGACCACCCTCCCGGGCGGTCTGCGCATCGTCACCGAGACCCTGCCCTCGGTGCGCTCCGCCACGTTCGGTATCTGGGCGCACGTCGGCTCCCGCGACGAGACGCCGTCCCTCAACGGCGCCACGCACTACCTGGAACACCTGCTCTTCAAGGGCACCGGAAGCAGATCCGCCCTGGACATCTCCGCCGCGATCGACGCGGTCGGCGGCGAGATGAACGCGTTCACGGCCAAGGAGTACACGTGCTACTACGCGCGCGTGCTCGATACCGACCTGCCGCTCGCCATCGACGTCGTCTGCGACATGCTCACCGGCTCGCTGATCCTCGAAGAGGACGTCAATGTCGAGCGCGGCGCCATCCTCGAAGAGATCGCGATGACCGAGGACGACCCCGGCGACTGTGTGCACGACCTGTTCGCGCACACCATGTTCGGCGACAACGCCCTCGGCCGACCCGTCCTCGGCACGGTCGACACGGTCAACGCCCTCTCCGCCGACCGCATCCGTCGCTTCTACAAGAAGCACTACGACCCGACGCACCTGGTCGTGGCGGCCGCCGGCAACATCGACCACAACAAGGTGGTACGCCAGGTCCGGGCCGCCTTCGAGAAGGCCGACGCCCTCGGCGGCCCGGACGCGGTGCCCGTCGCCCCGCGCGACGGACGCCGGACGATCCGCACCGCGGGCCGTGTCGAACTGCTCGGCCGCAAGACCGAGCAGGCGCATGTCGTGCTCGGCATGCCGGGCCTGGCCCGCACCGACGACCGCCGCTGGGCGCTCGGCGTGCTGAACACGGCCCTCGGCGGCGGGATGTCCTCCCGGCTGTTCCAGGAGGTCCGTGAGAAGCGCGGCCTGGCCTACAGCGTGTACTCGTACACCTCCGGGTTCGCCGACTGCGGCCTGTTCGGCGTGTACGCGGGTTGCCGCCCCAGCCAGGTGCACGACGTACTGAAGATCTGCCGCGACGAGCTGGACCACGTCGCCGAGCACGGGCTGTCCGACGAAGAGATCGCCCGCGCCATGGGGCAGCTCCAGGGCTCGACGGTGCTCGGCCTGGAGGACACCGGCGCGCTGATGAACCGTATCGGCAAGAGCGAGCTGTGCTGGGGAGAGCAGATGTCCGTGGATGACATGCTGGCCCGGATCGCGCGGGTCACCCCGGACGAGGTCCGCGCGGTCGCCCGCGACATCCTCGGCCGACGGCCCTCGCTGTCGGTCATCGGCCCGCTGAAGGACAGGCAGGCAGCGCGGCTGCACGAGGCCGTCGCCTAGAGCACCCGGTCACATCACCTCCGGTCACATCACCTCCGGTTAGGAAGCAAGAACATGAGCAAGCTGCGCGTGGCGGTCCTCGGTGCCAGGGGCCGGATCGGTTCCGAGGCGGTACGGGCGGTCGAGGCCGCCGAGGACATGGAACTGGTCGCCGCCCTCGGCCGGGGCGACAAACTGGAGACGCTGGCGGAGACCGGTGCCCAGGTGGTGGTCGAACTGACCACCCCCGCCTCGGTGATGGGCAACCTCGACTTCTGCGTGCGCCACGGCATCCACGCCGTGGTCGGCACCACCGGCTGGACCGAGGAGCGCCTTGCACAGCTGCGGGGCTGGCTCGCCCAGTCCCCGGAGACCGGCGTGCTCATCGCCCCGAACTTCTCCATCGGCGCCGTCCTGACCATGAAGTTCGCGCAGATCGCCGCGCCCTACTTCGAGTCGGTCGAGGTCATCGAGCTGCACCACCCGAACAAGGTGGACGCCCCGTCCGGGACCGCCACGCGCACGGCGCAGCTCATCGCACAGGCCCGCCGGCAGGCCGGCTCGGCACCGGCGCCGGACGCGACGGTCAGCGCCCTCGACGGCGCCCGCGGCGCGAGCGTGGACGGCGTCCCCGTCCACGCCGTACGGCTGCGCGGGCTGCTCGCCCACCAGGAGGTGCTGCTCGGCGGCGAGGGCGAGACCCTCACCATCCGCCATGACTCCCTGCACCACAGCAGCTTCATGCCGGGCATCCTGCTCGGCGCGCGCCGCGTGGTGTCGGCTCCCGGCCTGACGTTCGGCCTGGAACACTTCCTGGACCTGGGCTGACCCGAGGACCCCACTTCACATGCGCGCGAAGATCTCCTACGCCGTCACGGCAGCCCTGCTGGTCTTCTACTTCGTCCTGGTCGGCAGCCGCGGCGTCATGCTCATCCGGTCCGGCACCCTCCTGACCGTCACCTTCGGGATCGCGGTGCTGATCCTGCCGGTGATCGGCGTGTGGTTCCTGTGGAAGAACACCCAGTTCGTCCGCCGGGCCAACCGGCTCGCCGCCGAACTCGACGCCGAGGGCGGCCTGCCCGTCGACGAGTTGAAGCGCACCGCCGCCGGCCGCATCGACCGCGACTCGGCCGACGAGGTCTTCGCCCGGCGCAAGGCCGAGACGGAGGCGACCCCGGACGACTGGCGCAGCTGGTTCCGCCTCGCCGTCGCGTACCACGACGCCCGCGACACCCCGCGCGCCCGCAAGGCGATGCAGCGGGCCATCGCGCTGCACCAGTCATCGGCGCGCTGACGCCACACGAGCCCATGGGCGCGCCGAGGTCGGCGCGCCACAGCTTCGGCAACGGGGTGGGGTGCGGGCCCCGCCCCCCGGCCCGGCCCCCCCCCCCGGGGCCCCCAAAAACCCCCCGACAACCCCCCGAAACGGAGATAGGGGCGGTGGGTAAGAGTGTTTAGCAAGGTGTGTT
>NZ_JBSGBN010000226.1:0-8748 GCF_053601275.1 Streptomyces sp. NPDC004752
ACTCCCCCACCCCATTTTTTTTGTGGCGTGAGTGGAGTTCTGACTTGGGCTCTTCCGATCTGGGGGCGCCGCGGGCCCCGCGCGGGCCTGGGGGACCCGCTACAGCGGGGCCACGGCGGCGGTGGACCGGCTGGTGAGCGAGACCAACGGGGCCGGACTGCCCGCGCTTGCCGCCCAGGCGCTCGGCGCCGCCCCGGGTCCGGCCGCCGCCCCTGCCGTCGGCACCGGCATGCCGCTCCCCGCCGCCGGGCTGCCGGCCGACGGCGGAATGCCGATGCCGACGGCGGCCCAGGCGGTGCCACAGCAGCCCGTGCCCGTCCCGGTACCGCCCATGGCACCACCCCCGATGGCCCCCCAACAGCCAACGCCCACCCCCGTCCCCACACCTTTCTCCGTCCCCGCGCCTGTCCCGGCCCCCACGCCCGTCCCCGCACCTGTCCCGGTCCCGGTCCCGATCCCCGCGCCCGCGCCCGCGCCCGTGCCGGTGCCGGTGCCGGTGCCCGCCCCGGCCGCCTTCGCGACCGGCCCGACCCCGCCGGGGGTCCCGGCGCGCGGGGGCCTGACCGCGGCACAGGTCCGCGGTATGACGACCCCGCCCCCCACCCCGCCCCTGACCACGGCCCCGGCCACCGGCTGGCCCAACGCCCAGAGTTGGCCCAGCGCGGCGGGCATGGGCCAGACGGGATAACCCCCAAGCCGAGCATGCCCCGTAACCTGGCAACGGTCTGCTTGCCCGCCGCGCGTGAAGCAATCCGGACGGGGCGCACAGCTCGCTGACAGGTCACGGGTTCTCCCAGGCCGCCGGGTCGGCTGCCAGGAGGCTTACCGGGGGTGGGAGGCGGGCCGCGGCGAGGTCGGCCAGGGTGACGCCCTCCAGGATCTTGCGGACGTTCGCGCGCAGCGCGATCCACAGGGGTAGCAGGGGCTCGGCGGTGCCCGTGTAGGTGAGGCTCGACGGGCGTTCTCCCCGTACCGAGACGATCGGGCCGTCCACGGCCCGGATGACATCCGCGACGGTGATCTCCGTCGCCGGCCGGGCCAGCCGGTATCCGCCGCCCCCGCCCCGTCGGCTGGCCACGATCCCGGCGCGCCGCAGATCGCCCAGGATGCCCTCCAGAAACTTGTGGGGGATGTCCTGCACAGCGGCGATTTCCTCTGCCTTCACCGGGCCGTTACCCTGCCGTACGGCCAACTCCAGCACCGCCCGTACCGCATAGTCCGCCCGTGCCGAGATCCTCATGGGTCCATTGTGGGGCGTACCGCCATGGAGAATGGCCGGACCGCGCCCCGTAAGATCGCCCGGGAGGGACCCCTTGGCGCTCAGCAGACGTACCTTCAGTGCCCTCGCGGGCTCCGCCGCGCTCGGCTTCGCCCTGGGCGGCAGCGGCGGCCCGGGGGCGCCTTCGGCGTACGCGGCGCGCAGTGTGCCGACCGGCCCCGCACCGGCCCCGCCGAGCGCCGACCGGCGCCCGCACACCATCGGCTACGACCACCACTCCCTGCTCGTGGACGGCAGGCGACTCGTGGTGTGGTCCGGCGAGATGCACCCCTTCCGGCTGCCGAGCCCGTCCCTGTGGCGCGACATCCTGCAGAAGATGCGGGCGCACGGCTACAACGCGGTCAGCGTCCACGTCGCCTGGAACTACCACTCGGCCGGCCCCGGACGCCATGACTTCAGCGGCGTCCGCGATCTGGACCTGTTCCTGCGCACGGCCGCCGAGACCGGGCTGTATGTCATCCTGCGCCCCGGCCCGTACATCAACGCCGAGGTCGACGGCGGCGGCTTCCCCGGCTGGCTCACGGTCACCGAGGGGACCGCACGGACCGCCGATCCCACCTATCTGGCGCACGTCGACGAGTGGCTCACGGCGGTGAACCGGATCGCGCGCAGGCACCAGTTCACCGACGGCGGCGGCACGATCCTGCTGTACCAGATCGAGAACGAGTACGACGCGCACGCGGACCGGCCGACCGGGCGCGTGTACATGTCCCACCTGTACCGGAAGGTGCGGGCGGACGGCATCGACGTACCGCTCTTCCACAACGACAAGGGGCCGAGCGGCCATTGGGTCCCGGGGTCGTTCGACACCGGCGGGGACAACGGCGGCTGGCTGTACGGCTTCGACGGGTACCCCGCGCCGTCCCGGACCCCGCCGGACTGGGGGCGCTTCGGCACCGGCGGGCCGACGGGGGGCGCCGGTGCGAGCCCGCGCACGCCGGGTTTTGTGGCGGAGTTCGGCGGTGGCTGGTTCGATTCATGGGGCGGGGCCTCCTTCGACGGCAAGGGGTACGACGAGGCGCGGCGGACCCGGGACGCGGCCTACGAACGCCGCTTCCACCTCACCCATCTGGCCAACGGCCTGACCCTGCACAACGTCTATATGACGTTCGGCGGCACCTCCTGGGGCTGGCTGCCCGCGCCGGTCGTCTACACGTCGTACGACTACGGGGCGGCCGTCGACGAGGCCCGCAACGTCACCTCCAAGATCGCCCCGATGCACCAGCTGGGCCATCTCCTGCAACGGGTGCCGGACTTCGCCAAGCTGGAGCGGGCGGCGGACGTGACGGCAAAGGGCCTGAAGGTCTACCACCTCACCAACCCGGACACCGGGTCCCATGTGTACGTGGTGCGCAACGACGGCACCGAGGAGGTCACCTCGACGCTGCCGACCGCCGCGGGCGGCCTGGAGGTCACGGTCCCGGCCCGGGACGCCCGGCTGCTGACCACCGGACTGTCCCTCGGCCGACGGACCTTGCGGTACTGCACCGCCCAGCCCGTGTTCCGGCTCACCGCCGGCCGCCAGGACATCGCGCTGTTCAGCGGCCCGCGCGGCGAGATGGCCCACCTCGTGCTGGACTGCCCGAGCGAGCCCCTCGTCAACCGGCTGGACCCGGAGGCCGCCTGGGTGTACGAGCGGGGCGCCCTGCATGTGTCCGTGCCGCTCGGCGAGGGCGGGCTCACCCGGGTGCTGGTCGAGCACGGCGAGAGCGAGACGCCGCTGCTGCTCCTGTTCGCCGACGAGGAGACCGCCGTGCGGCTGTGGCCGTACGACACCCCGTCCGGGACGGTGCTGGTGTACGGCCCGGCGCTGCTGCGCGAGGCCGTCCTGGACGACGCCACGGTGCGGCTGACCGGCGACACGATCGAGGAGACCGGCCTGGAGGTGTGGGGGCCGCGCGGGATCGACGCCGTGGAGTGGAACGGGCGCCCGGTGACCATGCGCGTCACGATGTCCGGCAGCCTGACGGCAAAGACGCTGCTGCCGGGGGTGCCGGCCGTCACGCTGCCCCGGCTGGGCGGCTGGCGCCGGAAGGCGGAGAACCCCGAGTCCGCGCCGGGGTTCGACGACTCGGCGTGGCGGGTGGCCGACCAGCGGACGTCGCACAGCAGCACGCCGGTGCCCGAGGGCCGGCCGGTCCTGTTCGCCGACGACTACGGCTTCCACTACGGCGACGTCTGGTACCGGGGGCACCTCACCGACACGGCCGGGCTGGAGTCGGTGTCCCTCGGCTACAGCACCGGCACCCAGGGGATGCTCATGGCCTGGCTGGACGGTGAACCGCTGGGGGTGCACCGGATGCCGGTGCCGGACGACGGAACGGTCGGCAAGGGGACGTGGACGGACACGGCGGTGCTCGCCCTGTCCGCGCTGCCCCCGGAACGCCGCGAGCGGCTCCGCCGGAAGCTGGCGGCGCCCGCCGGGCACGTGCTGTCCGTGCTGGTCCGGCGCATGCAGCACGACCAGGACGGCAAGGCGAAGGACACGCACAAGGCGGCGCGCGGGCTGACCGGGGCCGCCTTCGCGGGGGCCGCGCCGAAGGTACGGTGGCGCATCCAGGGTGCGCTCGCGCCCGATCCGGTGCGCGGACCGATGAACAACGGCGGGCTGTACGGGGAGCGGGCGGGCTGGCATCTGCCGGGGTTCGCGGACGGCGGCTGGCAGCCCGTCGATCTGCCGTACGGCGGCCGGGAGCAGGGAGTTGCCTGGTACCGGACCACGTTCCGGCTGACGGTGCCCGGCGGCATCGACGCCTCGGTCGGGCTGGTCCTGGACGACGACCCGGCCCGCGCCTACCGGGTACAGATCTTCCTGAACGGCTGGAACATGGGCCAGTACATCAACGACGTGGGCCCGCAGCACACGTTCGTGCTGCCGAACGGCATCCTGAACACCCGTGGCACCAACACCCTGGCGCTGGCCGTGCTGTCCGACGGCACCACGGAGTCGGGGCCGGGCGAGGCGCGGCTGACGCTGCTCGGCAGTGCCTCCGGTGGGGTGCCGGTGACACAGGTGGCCGCCCCGGGCCGCTGAGGCTCAGGCGAGCCGGATCACGTTCCGGGACAGCGGATCACGTTCCGGGGTTCCAGGACACCGGCAACTGGTCAATCATGAGGACCGCTCGAGGATGAATTCCCTTCGAGCCAGCGGCGGACCTGCTCCGCCTCCTGCCCTCGCCCGAGATCATCGAGCAACTGCGCCTGCAAATTCAGCACAAGGTTGAGTTGCGGGAGCGCGGAGGGCACCGCGCCGACGTGACTGCGGTAGAGCTCCACCGCTTCCCCGGTCATGTGCAGCGCCTTGGAAAGATCCCCCTCGCCCGCCAGGAGCATGGCGGCGACCGTCAGCGAGCGGGCGAGGTCGGGCTCGTAGGCGGCCGGGTTGCCGACCGCGAGCCGACGGTAGATCCGCACCGCCTCTTCAGTGCCGGTAACGGCCTCCTCCCGGCGCCCCGCGCCCGCCAGCCAGAGACCGAGGTTGGACAGGGAACGGGCAAGGTCGGGCTCGTACGCGGCCGGGTTGCCCGCCACGAGCCGACGCCGAATCCGCACCGCCTCTTCAGCGAGGGTGAGGGCCTCGCCCCGACGCCCCGCCGTCGCCAGAAAGAGGCCCAGGTTGGACAGGCAACGGGCGAGATCGGGCTCGTAGGCGGCCGGGTTGCCGACCGCGAGCCGACGGTAGATCCGCACCGCCTCCTCGGAAGCGGTAAGGGCCTCCTCCTGGCGCCGCGCGTCCGCCAACCGGGCACCGAGGTTGGACAGCGCGCGGGCGAGATCGGGCTCGTAGGCGGCCCGGTTGTCGGCGGCAAACCGACGATAGATCCGCACCGCCTCATCGGTGACAGCAAGGGCCTCACCCCGACGCTCCACCTCCGCCAGCCAGAGGCCGAGGTTGGACAGGGCACGGGCAAGGTCGGACTCGTACCCGGCCGGACTCCCCACCGCAAGCCGACGATAGGCCCGCACCGCCCCCTCAGAGGCGGTAAGGGCCTCCTCCCGGCGCCCCACCGCCGCCAGCCAGAGGCCGAGGTTGGACAGCGAGCGGGCGAGGTCGGGCTCGTAGGCTGCGGGGTCGTCGGCCACGAGCCGACGGTAGATCCGCACCGCCTCTTCAGTGCCGGTAACGGCCTCCTCCCGGCGCCCCTCGCCCGCCAGATGGAGGCTGAGGTTGGACAGCGCACGAGCTTGGTCGGACTCGTACGCGGCCGGGTTGCCCGCCGCGAGCCGACGGCAGATCCGCGCCGCCTCTTCGGTGACGGCAAGGGCCTCGTCCCGGCGTCCCACATCCGCCAGTCGGAGGCCGAGATCGGAGAGCGAGCGGGCGAGGTCGGGCTCGTAGGCGGCCGGGTCGTCCTGCGCCCGTTGCCGGTCGGCCCGGACCAGGGAAGAGGAGAGGCGCAGGGCGAGGGCGGCGGTGATGCGGGAGGGGTAGGGGAGCGCGGTCGAGGCGGCCTGGGCGGCCCCGTAGCGGAGGGGGGTGGTGTCCAGGGCCGTGTCCAGCGTGTGCAGGACGCGTTCGCTGTCGTCGGTGCGGTCGGTGTTGTAGTGGGCGAGGGCGGCGCGGGCCAGGACGGTGATGATCTGGGCCTGCTGCCCGGCCTCGGCCGCAGCCAGCAGGGCCGACAGCGGTATCCAGCCGCGGCTGAGCGCCAGGGAGGCGTGGTATTCGGCGATGCGGTCGGGTTGCAGGGAGCCCCAGTAGCGGTCGGGGTCGGCTGGGTACAGCGTGACCAGCCACGCCGCGGTCGACTGAGCCTTGTCGGGCGGCAGCTCGGGGAGTTCGCGGATGACGCGGTGGGCGTCCTGTTCGGTGGTGGCTCCGCACAGCGCGGCGACGGCGACCGCTGCGCCCAGGATGCGGGTGGACAGGTTGAGTCTGAAGGCGGGGGCGTCGGCGCTGTCCTCCCAGAAGCGCCCTTCGTGTTGCAGGAGGATCTCTTCCGGTGGGGTGCCGGGCGGAGTGCGGGTGGGAGCCGGCCCGTCTTGCAACAGGGCGACCAGGGCGGACAGTTGCAAGGTGAGGGCGTTGTCGTAGCGGGGATCGCCGAGGTCGTCGGGGGGCCGCAGGGTGCCGGCGAGGGCTGTCCAGTCGTGCGCGGGCACCGTGGGGACGTGCGGCAGCAGACGGGCCAGGTCGCGGGCCGCGCCGGCGTACGCGTGGACGCGGTCCTCGGTGGGGCGGCTGCGGGGAATGAGCGGGGCGAGTTCGGTGACCGGTGCCGCGGTGAGCAGGCTCCGGACGGCGGGGGCGGCGCTGAGCGGGTCGGTGCGCCACGCTCCGTCGGAGCGGGCCGGCAGCAGGATCCGGACGCGGTGCCGGGAGCGGTGCAGGTGGGTGATCAGGCGGCGCAGCAGGCGGGGGCGGGTCTCGGCGTAGTCGACGACGAGGAGCAGGGGCAGGGCGGTGGTGAGAGGGGAGAGGTCGGGGGCGGCGTCGTGGTCGGTGAGGTCGGGGCGCAGATGTCCGGTGGCCCAGCCCTGGCGGCTGAAGGTGTCGGTGAGGCGGCGGGCCAGCCGGGTCTTGCCCTGGCCGCCGGGTCCGGTCAGCACCCGTACCGCCACGGTGGCCGGGTCGTTCTCGCACCAGGCGCTCAGGTCGGCCAGTTCGCCGTCGCGGCCGTGGAAGGTGACGGCTTCCGCGTCGGCACGCAACAGCGCGGCCGGTGAGTCGAGGTCGCGTTCAGGTGCGGCGGGGGTGAACAGGCCGACTGTTTCCGCCGGTTCCAGGACGGGTTCCCACCCGGTGTGCCGGGTGATCAGGGCGCGGAAGTCCTCGTCGGCGAGGAGGTGGGCGGCGGGCGTGGCGGTCAGACGTGTGCCGCCGTCGGCCTGCCAGTCGCGGCGGACCACCCCGCACAACAGCTCACCGCCGTAGGCGTCGTCGCTGAGGACGGCAGCCCCCGACACCCCCGACCAACGGCTGCCGGCCGCGCCCGCGGGCGCGTCGGCGGCAACTGTGGGGTCGGTGCTGGAGATCTCGTAGCGGCCGGCGAGGGAGCCGGTGCCGGGCAGGATCCGTCCGGCGAGCTGTTCGTCCAGGCGGTGCCCCTCGGGGGTCTTCTGCATGCGGGGGAAGCCGACAAGCGTCACCGGGTGCGCACGGTGCGCGATGAGGCGTCCGAACCGCTGGGGCGGCCGGGTGAGCAGATCGGTGAGCGACTCGGGAGTCCGCCAGTCGTGACCCTCGTCGACCTCGACCAACGCGGCATCCGCCACCGCGTCCTTGCGCCGCCAGCGCACGGTCGCGGGAAACTCCCGCTCACCGGCGTGGGGCCGGGACACGGTCACCGCGTCCCGGTCCGACCCGGACGTGCCGTCCAGCACATGAGCGGCCGTCAGCACCAGACGGGGCGCGATCAGATAGCCCGAACCGAACCCCCGCTTGTCTGTGCCCGGCCTGCGTACATGTATCCGCACCCGGCGGTCGAACTCCACAACGGTCGCCCGTCATCCCCTTGACGTGTGATGCACCGCCCAGACCGGGGCGTTACTCCTCGTCGCTGACGTCGATGTCGCCGCCGCCCGGCCGGTGCGGCTTGAGTTGCACGGTGACCGTGTGGGTCGCCTTGCGCGCGCTCTCCTTCTTGCCGCCCAGGGAGACGACGCCGAACCGCAGACCGCCGTCCATCCCGCGGGCGCGGGTCAACTCCATGCCCAACTCCACCGTGATCTCCCCCAGCGAGAACAGCACCCCCTGATCCTGTCCGCCGCTACCGCCCACACCCGCGACCCGCGCCTGCGCCTCCGTGATCTGCTTGCGCAGCAATGTGATCGCATCAGCCAGGTCCAACCCCTCCGGATCCGAACCGTCGGCATCGCTCACCACAACCCCCTCTGTACGAACAAGGTCACCTGGACTACGGGAATTTACCTGCGTGCGTCCCAAGCCGGGCCGCCTTCGACATCCCCGCCGAAGAAACCCCGGAAAGCCGCTCCGACCGCCCGTGTCGTTGTGGCGGGCGGGGCCACTTCCTGATCGTTCCAGGTTGAACCACGCTCGTCCGATCACCTGACGCGAACACATCCAGGCGCGTACTGTCGGACGAGCCGCCGTCCGGCGGTGCGAAGGGGGAGGCGATGGACATCGCGGGCGCGCGGCGGCGGGCGGCCCGGATCGCCACGAGGCTGCGAAGCCTGCGGCCCGGCTCGGTCCAGCGCACGCTCGCCGCCGGTCTGGCCCGCGCGGTGCGCGCCAGGCCCCATCCACCGTCCGATGTAGGCGAGTTGTGCCGGGCGCTGTGCGAGGAGATGAGTGCACGGCGCGGCGGCCGGCCCGTCGAGCTGCGCTTCGAGCGGTTCCCCGACGAGATCGAAGTCACCGGTCTATGGGTGGAGTTCGCCGACTTCGACCTGGTCATCGTCGAGGAGCGCGCCGAAGCGGTGCAGCAACTGGTCATTCTCGGCCATGAGTTGTGGCATATGCACGCCGGGCACCGGCACCACCGGCTGCCCGGCGCGCAGGCGGCCCG
>NZ_JBSGBN010000227.1:0-8716 GCF_053601275.1 Streptomyces sp. NPDC004752
TGAGCTGCCGGCCGCCGAGGTGATCGGCGGCTTCGGCTCGGGCGCGGTCGCCGCGCTCCCGGTGGCCGGCGGCGGCACCCTGACCGCCGAGGATGTGACCGGTCTGGCGCTCGTCTCCGGTTCGGCCTCCCTGGAGCGGATCGCGGCCGGTACGGCCATCGACGCCGGCGGGCTGGTCCCCGACCTGCACCACACCAACAGCTGGATCCAGTCGGTGGACGAGGTTACGCCGGTGGAGCTGCTGGAGGTCCAGCTGTGCAACTCGACGGCCCCGTTCATCCTGATCAGCCGACTGCGCCCGGCGATGGCGGCCTCCTCGGCCCGGCGGACGTACGTCGTCAACGTCTCCGCCATGGAGGGCGTCTTCAGCCGCGGCTACAAGGGCGCCGGGCACCCGCACACCAACATGGCCAAGGCCGCGCTGAACATGCTCACCCGCACCAGCGCCGAGGAGATGTTCGAGAAGGACCGCATCCTGATGACGGCCGTGGACACCGGCTGGATCACCGACGAGCGCCCGCACCCCGACAAGGTCCGGCTCGCCGAGGCGGGCTTCCACGCCCCGCTGGATCTGATCGACGGCGCCGCCCGGGTCTACGACCCGATCGTGCGCGGCGAGGCCGGCGAGGACCTGTACGGCGTCTTCCTGAAGGACTACGCGCCCGGCAAGTGGTGACCGCGCCCCGTGCGCCGAGCACACACCCGACCCGCGCGGCGCCGAACACCCGGCCCGGCCCCGAGCGCCGGGCCCGCCCGACTCGGGGCCCGTGCCCCTTGGGGCAGGCGCGTCACCGACTGGATATCCGGCACCCGTCGGCCAAGGTCGGCACCGGTCGGCCGAACCCCGCGTGCGTCGTCAGTCGACGGCGCCGAGGCGGGAGTGCCGGGCCGCCACCAGTTCGAGCACCGTGCGCCAGTCCTCCAGGACCCCCGCGTCGAAGGCGACGGTCCGGCCCTCCTCGACGGCGTGCTGAAGGCGTTGCAGATCGTCGTCGGCGGCCGGGCCGCCATGGCGCACCAGACCGTATACGCGCTCGCCGAGCAGCGGCCGTACGGCCTCCGCGGCGCGCGTCGCCTGCCCGGCCGGGTCGCTCGGGGACAGCAGCTGCCCGATGCCGTGCACCAGCCCCGCCACCTGGAGCTCCTTGTCGGCGGGGCGCCTGCGGCGCAGCAGCGCGGCGGTGCGCAGCGCGTGCTCGTACCGGCAGGCGTACAGCAGATCCATCAGCTCCTCGACGCTGCGCAACTCCATGCGTCAGTCCTCCCGCGAGACAGCCGTTGCCTGGCGGCAGCAGATCATGGGGAGCTTGCGACTCGGCCAACGGGACTTGAACGGCACAGCGCCGGGTTCCTGTGTTCGACCCTTACGCCGAACGGGAGCGGCCGAGTGGCGTATTGCGTGACAAACAGGGGCAAACTGGGGTCGGCAAAGCACGGAGTGACGCGCGAACGTTACAGCTTGTTTGCACTCCCGATCGAGCGGACCCCCGCTCATTTGGTTACCCTGGAGGGAGGCGGACAACAGTACCGGGTTCCACCTACACCCACCGGTCCGTCCGGGGGCCGACCATCACGGCCGACTCCGCCACGAGTGCCGGCGCCACCGCGTCCGAACTGGCCTTTCACTCAGACCCGAGCGGGCGTCGAGCGCCGGAACGCACACTGGCCGGCACGCCCGAGGGTGACCCGACACAGAAGGAGTGCGCGGTGACACCGGAGAAGACGAATCGCGAGCAACGCCCCAAGGAACGCACGGAGCGCGCGGGCCGCAGGCCCGGACAACTCGGCAGCCTCGACGTGTGGGCCCGGTCCGCCCCGATCCGCCTCGCGGGCTACGAGGACGACCTGGCCGAACCCCACATCCTGCCAAGCGTGGACTGACCCGAGGGGGCGGTCCGCAGCTCGCGGACGGCCCCGCTGGGGGCGCGGGGAACTGCGCGCTGAGCCACGATGGGCCCGCAGTCGAACGACAGCCTGTCGTGGGCCGGCGAGCGGAGCGCTCGCCAGGACCCCGCTAGGGGCGCGGGGAACTGCGCGACCAGCCACGTTCGGGCCGCAGTCGAACGACGGCCTGTCGTGGGCCGGCGAGCGGAGCGTTCGGGCCCCGAAGGGGCGAAACCGCGCGCCAAGCCGCCACGCGCGGCCGCAGCCGAACGACAACCCCTCACAGCCCACCCAGCGGAGCGCCCCCCGCTTTGAGCCACTCCTCCACCTCGCCGACATGCGCCGCAGCCGCGGCCCGCGCCGCCTCCGGGTCGCGGGCCGCCAGGGCGCGATGGATGGCGGCGTGCTCGCGGCGGGTCCGGGCGAAGGCGCCCTCCTCCTGGTAGCCGCGCCAGACGCGGGCGCGGAATGTGCGTGACGACAGGCCCTCCAGGATGGCGGCCATGGTCTCGTTGCCGGCCGCGCTCGCGATCTCCCGGTGGAAGGCGAGGTCGTGGGCGAGGATCTCCTCGGGGTCGTCGGTCGCGTTCATCGCCGTAAGGTGCCTCTCCACCTCGGCCAGCCGTTCCGGAGTGATCCGCGCGGCGGCCAGCGCCGTCGCCGTGGACTCCAGGATCCGGCGCACCTCCAGCAGTTCCACCAGGCGCGGACCGCGCGACAGGTCGGCGACGACCCCGAAGGTCTCCAGCAGGTCCCCGGCCTCCAGCGCCGTGACATAGATGCCCGAGCCGTGCCGGGCCTCCAGGACGCCCAGGACCGTCAGCGCGCGGATCGCCTCCCGCATCGAGCTGCGGGAGATGCCAAGCCGGGCCGCGAGATCGCGCTCGGTGGGCAGCCGCTGGCCCGGCTCAAGGCGGCCCTCGGCGATCATCGCCTTGATCCGCTCGATGGCGCGCTGCGTCACGGTGCCCTTCTGCGGGGCTGTCTCCTCCACGCCACTCCTCCTGCTGTCACCGGTGCGCCGCAGTCTAGCCATCCATGTGGTCGGACCACTGTGGTCGTTTTATGGGAAAGCCTGCCTCGGAGGGGTGTTGTGGAGGCCAAGTGGTCTGATAAATATGCGGGCATCTGCCAGTACGTGCTCGACTACGCGCTCGACGAGGAGCTACCGGATGCGCGGCGGAACACCGTGGTCGGCGGCATCCCGGAAGACCAGCCGCCCGCGTCCCCCAGCGCATCGTCAAGCGTCACGGACCCGCCATGGCCCTCGGCGTTCTCCTGCCGGGCGTGGTCAAGACCACGCCCACCATGGCCCCGGTGCCGTCGCCCGCCCGACCACGGGCCGCGCCCAGGACCGGCCCCCTGCAACCGACGAAAGGCACTCCGTGTCCCCGAGCACCGCCCGCGTCACCGCGGTCGACACCCACGACATCCGCTTCCCGACCTCCCGCGAGCTGGACGGCTCCGACGCGATGAACCCGGATCCCGACTACTCGGCGGCGTATGTCGTGCTGCGTACCGACGCCGCCGACGGGCACGAGGGGCACGCGTTCGCCTTCACCACCGGACGGGGCAACGATGTCCAGGTCGCCGCGATCGACGCGCTGCGGGACCATGTCGTCGGCCGCTGTGTCGAGGAGCTGTGCGCCGACCCGGGATCGCTCTCCACGGACCTGATCGGGGACAGCCAACTGCGCTGGCTCGGGCCCGAGAAGGGCGTGATGCACATGGCGATCGGGGCCGTCGTCAACGCCGTGTGGGACCTCGCCGCCAAACGGGCCGCCAAGCCCCTGTGGCAACTGCTCGCCGACGCCGAACCCGAATGGATCGTGCGGCAGATCGACTTCCGTTACCTCACGGACGCGCTCACCCCCGACGAGGCGCTGGACCTGCTGCGCCGCGGCCGGACTGGTGCCGAGCAGCGGCGGGCGCGGCTCCTGGAGCGCGGCTACCCGGCCTACACCACGTCCGCGGGCTGGCTCGGCTACGACGACGAGAAGCTCACCCGGCTCGCCGCCCGGGCCGTCGCCGACGGCTTCCGGCAGATCAAGCTGAAGGTCGGCGCCGACCTGGACGACGACATTCGGCGCTGCCGCGTCGCCCGCTCCGTCGTCGGACCGGACATCCGCCTCGCCATCGACGCCAACCAGCGCTGGAACGTCGACGAGGCGATCCGCTGGACCCGGGCCCTCGCCGAGTTCGACCCGTACTGGGTGGAGGAGCCCACCAGCCCCGACGACATCCTCGGTCACGCGGCGATCCGCCGGGCGGTGGCACCCGTCAAGGTGGCCACCGGCGAACACGTCCACAACCGCATCGTCTTCAAGCAGCTGCTCCAGGCGGGCGCCCTCGACATCGTGCAGATCGACGCGGCCCGGGTCGGCGGCGTCAACGAGAATCTGGCGATCCTGCTGCTCGCGGCCAAGTACGGCGTCCCCGTGTGCCCGCACGCGGGCGGCGTGGGCCTGTGCGAACTCGTCCAGCACCTGGCGATGTTCGACTATCTCGCGGTCTCCGGCAGCACCGACGATCGGGTCATCGAGTACGTCGACCACCTGCACGACCACTTCCTCGACCCGGTGGTGGTCCGCGACGGCCACTACCGGGCGCCCATCGCGCCGGGCTTCTCGGCCGCCATGCGTCCCGAGTCCATCGCACGCTTCACGTACCCCGGCGGCTCCTTCTGGGCCGCCGACCCCGACACCCCGAAGGGACCTGCGGTATGAGCGACTTCGAGGGGCTGACGGCCCTGGTGACCGGTGGCGGCTCCGGGATCGGCCGGGCCACCGCCGAACTCCTCGCCGAGCGGGGTGCCCGGGTCGCCGTCCTCGACCTGGACCCCCGGGCCGTCGACAAGCCGCTGCTCGGCCTGCGCGCCGACGTCAGCGACGACGCCTCGGTGCGCGCCGCGGTGGACGTGGCGGTGACGGAACTCGGCGCCGACGGCGCCCTGGACGTCCTCGTCAACAACGCCGGCATCGGCGCCCAGGGCACCGTGGAGGGCAACACCGACGACGAGTGGCACCGCGTCTTCGACATCAACGTCCTCGGCATGGTCCGCACCGCCCGCGCCGCCCTGCCGTATCTGCGCCGCTCCCGGCACGCGGCCGTCGTCAACACCTGCTCGATCGCCGCCACCGCGGGCCTGCCCCAGCGCACCCTGTACAGCGCCACCAAGGGCGCCGTGCTCTCCCTGACCCTCGCCATGGCCGCCGACCACCTCCGCGAGGGCATCCGGGTCAACTGCGTCAACCCCGGTACGGCGGACACCCCGTGGATCGGGCGCCTGCTGGACACCGCCGACGATCCGGCGGCCGAACGCGCCGCCCTGGAGGCCCGCCAGCCCACCGGCCGGCTGGTCTCCGCGGCCGAGGTCGCCGGCGCCATCGCCTACCTGGCGAGCCCGCTGTCCGGGGCCACCACCGGCACCTCCCTCGCCGTCGACGGCGGGATGCAGGGCCTGCGGCCGCGCCCGGCGGGCCGGTGAACACCCTCGGCCGCAGCGGCGTCCCGGTCAGCCCGCTGGCCCTCGGCACCTCGGGCATCGGCAACCTGTACACCGCCGTCGGTGACGAGCAGGCGCACGCGACGGTGGCCGCGGCCTGGGAGCGGGGCGTGCGCTACTTCGACACTGCCCCGCACTACGGGCTCGGCCTCGCCGAGCGCCGCCTCGGCGCCGCCCTGCGGGACAAGCCCCGCGACCAGTACACCGTCTCCACCAAGGTGGGCCGGCGCCTGGAGCCGTCGGTCGCGGGCGGCGACGACCTCGACAACGGCTTCGCGGTGCCCGCCACCCACCGCCGCGTGTGGGACTTCAGCGCCGACGGGGTCCGCCGCTGTCTGGAGGCCAGCCTGCGGCGGCTCGGCCTGGACCGGGTGGACGTCGTCTATCTGCACGACCCCGACGACCACGCCGAGCAGGCGTTCCGCGAGGGCTATCCCGCCCTGGAGGAACTGCGCGCCCAGGGCGTGGTGGGCGCGATCGGCGTCGGTATGAACCAGACGGAGATGCTCACCCGCTTCGTCCGCGACACGGACGTGGACGTGGTGCTCAGCGCGGGCCGCTACACCCTGCTCGACCAGCGCGCCCGGACCGAACTGCTGCCGGCCGCCGTCGAGCGGGGCGTGTCGGTCGTCATCGGCGGCGCCTTCAACTCCGGCCTGCTGGCCGACCCGAGGCCCTCGGCGACGTACGACTACACCCGTGCGCCCGCCGCTCTGGTGGACCGGGCGCTGCGCATGAAGGCGGTCGCCGACCGGCACGGGATCAGCCTCACCGGCGCCGCCCTGGCCTTCTGCGCCGCGCACCCGGCCGTCGTCGCCGTCCTGGTCGGCGCCCGCTCCGCGGCCGAGGTCCAGTACTGCGCCGACCGGTTCGGCACACCGGTGCCGGACGGATTCTGGCGAGAACTGCGGGACACCGGCCTGCTGCCGCCGGGCGGGCGTCATGGACATGAAGGGGGAGCCGTCGTGAACACCCAGGAGGAGTCGTCGTGAGAGTCGCCCTGCAGACCACGGTCCGCGCGGACCGGATCGCCGCGTACGAGGCCGCGCACCGGGAGGTCCCGGCCGAACTGACGGCCGCGATCCTGCCGGTCAATGTGGCCCGGCAGGCGCGGATGGCCGAACTGCTGGACGTGGCGCACGACTACTCCGCCGAGGGCGCGGACGCCGGACTGCCCGTCGTAGGGGAGCTGCCATGACGGTGGACTCCCACCACCATGTGTGGGACCTCTCGGTGCGCGACCAGGACTGGATCATCGGGCCCGAACTCCGCTCGATCCGGCGCGACTTCACGGTCCAGGACCTGGAGCCGGAGGCGCTCCGGGCGGGCGTGGACCGGACCGTCCTGGTCCAGACGGTCACGGTGGCCGAGGAGACCCCCGAGTTCCTCGCCCTCGCCGACGGCCACGAGCTGATCGCGGCGGTCGTCGGCTGGACCGACCTCACCCGACCGTACGGGCGGGTGCTCGCCGCGGCCCGGGAACTGACCGCCCAGCTCGGCGCGGCCGAGCGTACCGCCGTCTTCGAGGGCACCGCCGCCCGTGTCTACGGCATCTGAGCCTTCGTCGCGAGCCGGGTCGGAGGCAGGAACTCCCGGACATACGTCCGCTCCCAGCAGGCGCCCGTCTCCCGCAGTTCGCGCCAGGTCGTATAGCGGTAGCGGAAGAGGCGGGCGCGGACGTAGCGCGGCGGCCGGTCCGCGGGGAAGGGCGAACGGCGCAGCAGCCGCAGCGTGTCCCGGTCGTTCTCCAGGAGCCGCTCCACCAGGCCGCCGAACCACTCCCCGGCGTACATGGGCGAGAGCGCGGCGAACCACATCAGCCAGTCCAGCCGCAGATGGTAGGGGGCGAACTGGCGCGGCCAGCGCCGCGGATCACCCGGCTTGCCCTTGAACTCGTACTCCCGCCACCCTTCGTCCGCCCGCGGTACGGAATCCAGCGTGCCCTCGACCACCACCTCGTACCGGACCCGGCTGACGCTGCCGAACGCGCCGTAGGTGTTCACCAGGTGCAGCGGGTCGAAGGAGCGGTTCATCACCTGGCGGCGGGAGACCATGTTCAGCACCGGGCGGTGGCTGAGAAACAGGACCAGCGCGGCGGCGGCGAGCACCACGCACAGGTACCAGAGGGGGGTCGCGGGCACCGGCGGGGGCGTGCCGGGGTAGCGGATCGCCGACAGCGCCAGCACGATGGTGATCCAGTTCAGCCAGGAGAAGTTGCCGGACAGTACCAGCCACAGCTGGGTGACGATCATCAGGACCGCGGCGACCGTCGCCACCGGCTGCGGGGTGAACAGCAGCACGGGCACCACGAGTTGGGTGACGTGGTTCGCCGCCGCCTCCACCCGGTGCAGCGGCCCGGGTAGCCGGTGGAAGAACCAGCTCAGCGGGCCCGGCATCGGCTGGGTCTCATGGTGGTAGTACAGACAGGTCAGCTTCCGCCAGCACGGATCGCCGCGCATCTTGATCAGGCCCGCGCCGAACTCCAGCCGGAACAGGATCCAGCGCAGCAGGAACAGCACCACCACCGGCGGCGCGACCTCGTCGTTGCCGAGGAACACGGCGAGGAAGCCGACCTCGAGCAGCAGTGACTCCCAGCCGAACGCGTACCAGGTCTGGCCGACGTTGACGATCGACAGGTACAGCGCCCAGGGAGCCAGCCACAGCGCCATCGCGCCGGCCAGGGGGAGCAGCGAGTCCAGGCCCGCGAGCAGCGTCGCCGACACGGCGCAGCCCGCCCAGCAGCAGGCCGCGAAGAACCGGTCGGAGTAGTGCAGGTGGAACACGCTCGGCGCGCGCCGGAACGGCACCCGCGCCACGAACCGGGGGACCGGCAGCATCCCGCGCTCCCCGATCAGCGCGCGGAACTGGAGCGCGGCCGTCAGGAACGCGACGAGGTACACGGCGGCCAGAGCCCGCTGGAACACCAGTCGGCTCAGCCAGTACTCGGATGCGGTGAACCAGTCCACGGCCGTGCGCTCCCTCCTCCAGTGTCGCCCGAAGGCGTGCGCGCCACTCTCCGTACCGCGTCGTTCCGTTTGCGTAACCCGGGCGGGTGAGGCAGACAATGGTGTGAAATGTCCAGAATCGGGCCTGAATGATGTCGGAGAACGCGGTGCGGATACCCACCGGAACCATCGTCACGGTCAGTGTGCTCTCGGCGCTCTCGTCGGTGCCGCTCCTCGCCGGATGCGGCACCGAAGGCGGCCGGGTCACCCGGACGGCTCAGGCGGCGGTGCCCGCCGCCGTGCCCGCCGACCCGGATCCGCTGCCGCGCTCCGCGGCCCCGGAGCCGGACGCAGGCCGCACCGGCGGCGGCCCGCGCACCCC
>NZ_JBSGBN010000228.1:0-8330 GCF_053601275.1 Streptomyces sp. NPDC004752
CGCGGCCCTCGTCGTGGCCGTGTGCTTCTGGCCGCCGGTCGCCGTCGGCGCCGCCGCGAACACCCTCGACACCGACGTCGATGTACACCCGGGCCACCGCCCCGGCGCCTCTCGCCCCATGTTGTTCGGCTTGTTCGGCCCCATGCGCTCCGCACCGCCGTGCCGGTCCGCCGTGACCGGCGGCGGGGCCCCTGCCCCCCGACCGCCGCTCGACCACGAGTGACCTGCGGCGCCGAGCTATGCTGGGGCTTCGCTGCGGCCCCGGCCCAGCGCGGCGGTGGGGCTCGCCGTACCCGAACCGCGGCACCGATGCCGCCAACGGTCCCTGCTTGCAACGGTCTGCGCCCGCGTGCGCGGGCCCCGGCGAGTAGGAGACACCGCATATGACGGCCCCGGACTCCAGGACGGCGGAGCGGCTCCCGCGTCCCGGCACCGCACCGCGCACCCCCGCCCGACGGCTGCTAGAGCCGGGGCAGACGCCGGTCGTGGCGGTGGTGGCGCTCGGCGGCGGGATCGGCGCGGCGGCACGGTACGGCGCCGCCCTGCTGTGGCCGACCGCCCCCGGCGCCTTTCCATGGACGGTCCTGTGGGTCAATACGGTCGGCTGCGCGGTGATCGGCGCGTTCATGGTGATCATCGCCGAGGCCCGGGCGGTCCATCGGCTGGTGCGGCCGTTCTTCGGCACGGGGCTGCTCGGCGGCTTCACGACCTTCTCCACCTACGCCGTGGATATCCAGCGTTTGATGGCCGACGGGCGTTCGCGCACCGCACTGGCCTACCTGGCCGCGACGTTGGCGGCGGCGCTCACGGCGGTGTGGCTCGCGGCGGCGGCGACCCGCCGTGCGCTGGGGGCGAGGCGGGGGCGGCGATGACGGGACAGGGCATGAACTGGCTGCTGGTCGTGGCCGGCGGGATGGTCGGTGCCCCGCTGCGGTACCTCACCGACCGGGCCGTGCAGCGGCGGCACGACACCGGCTTCCCCTGGGGCACCTTCACCGTGAACGTGGTCGGCTGTCTTGTCCTCGGCCTGCTGGCGGGGGCCGCGACGGCCGGGGCCGCCTCGGACCGGGTGCAACTGGCACTGGGCACCGGCGTGTGCGGCGCGCTCACGACGTATTCGACGTTTTCGTACGAGACGCTGCGCCTGGCGCAGGACGGGGCACGTTTCCTCGCCGTCGCCAACGCAGTCGCGAGCGTGGTGGCGGGCCTGGGCGCGGCGTTCACCGGTGCCGCCTGCGCCACGGCGCTCTGGGGCTGACGGCCGCCGGGGACAGTCGGTCAGGGGCGGTGAGTCCCCGCCCCGGGGGCGCCGTCGCGCGCTACGGGCGGGGCCAGGGCCTGCCGCCGATGCGTTCGATGCCGGAGTTGAAACGCTTGAGATAGTCGGCGAAGGCGGCGATGTCCTCGTCCGACCAGTCCGCCATGACACGGTCCAGGCTGCGCACGATGCCCTCGCGCTCCTCGTCCAGCAGGCGCGCCCCCTGCTCGGTGATGCGGAACTTGCGCGCCATGCCGCCGGCCGGGTCGGGGATGCGTTCCACCAGGCCGGCGCGGAGGGCCGCGGCGGTCTGCCGGTTGAGCGTGGAGGCGTCGAGCCCGAAGGCGTCGCTCAGCTCCCCGATCGACATCGGCCCCTGGACGCGGATGCGGCTGAGCAGGATGTACGCGCTGCGTTCCAGGACGCTGTCCTTGCGCCGACCGCCCATCTGGTTCATGAACGTGTGACGACTGAGCAGCATCTGCTCGTACTCGACCTCGTGCGTCGGCCTGACCATGTGCCTGAGCCTCCTTACCTGTGCGGCCGTCGCGCTGTGTGTCCCCGCGTACGGCCGTTCCATCCTGGCACATGTACGTGTACGGGCCACATCATATGCTTGATACATACGGCATGTACGATGCACATCCTTCACCGGCACTCGCCTCCATGGCGCGCGTCATCCCGTGAGAGAAAGTCGAGGAGTCCCCACATGGACGCCCCCAAGCCGACGGCCCGCGCAGGTGGCGTGGTCGCAACCCTTGCGCTCGCCGGCATCACGGCAGCGATCATGCAGACCCTGGTCACCCCGCTCATCGCGGAGCTGCCGCAGATCCTGCACACGTCGTCCTCGAACGCCGCCTGGGTGATCACCGTCACCCTGCTGGTGGCGGCGGTCTGCGTCCCCGTCGTCGGGCGCCTCGGCGACCTCGTCGGCAAGCGGCGCATGCTGCTCGTGTGCTCCGTGCCGCTGATCGCGGGCTCGGTGGTGTGCGCCCTGTCGTCCTCCGTCGTCCCGATGATCATCGGGCGCGGGCTGCAGGGCATGGGCATGGGCATGGTGCCGCTGGGCATCGCCCTGCTGCGCGACGTGGTGCCCATGGAGCGGCTCAGCTCCTCGATCGCGCTGGTCAGCGCCTCGATGGGGATCGGCGGCGGCCTCGGCCTGCCGCTCGCCGCGGCGGTCGCCCAGTACGCCAACTGGCGCGTGCTGTTCTGGGGCTCCGCGGGGCTCGCCGTCGCCGTCGCGGTGCTGATCTGGTTCCTGATCCCGGACGTCCCGGCCGGGGCCCAGGGGCAGCGCTTCGACCTGCCCGGCGCGGTCGGCCTCGGCGTCGCCCTGGTCTGTCTGCTGCTCGCGATCTCCAAGGGCGCCGACTGGGGCTGGGGTTCGGCGACCACCCTCGGCCTGTTCGCCGTCGCCGTGGTGGCACTCGCCGCCTGGGGCCGGTGGGAGCTGCGCACCGGTGACCCGCTGGTCGACCTGCGCACCACCGCCCGCCCCCGGGTGCTGCTCACCAACGTCGCCTCGGTCTTCGTCGGCTTCGGCATGTACGCGAGCATGCTGGTGCTGCCGCAGCTGCTGCAGTTCCCCGAGGCCACCGGCTACGGCCTCGGCCAGTCGATGCTCGCGGCCGGCCTGTGGATGGCCCCCGGCGGCATCATGATGATGATCGTCTCCCCGCTCGGCGGCAAGCTCACCAACGCCCGCGGCCCCAAGTTCACCCTGGTCAGCGGGGCCCTGGTGATCGCCGTCGGCTACGGTCTGTCCATGCCGCTGATGGGCTCGGCCTGGGGCCTGATGCTCGTCGGTATCGTCATCAACAGCGGCGTGGGCCTCGCCTACGGTTCGATGCCCGCTCTGATCATGGGATCGGTGCCGGTCTCCGAGACGGCGGCGGCCAACGGCTTCAACACGCTCATGCGGTCGCTCGGCACCTCGATCGGCGCCGCCGTCATCGGTGTGATCCTCGCCCAGATGACCACCACCCTGGGCGGCCACACCTTCGCCTCCGAGGCGGGTTTCCGTACCGTCCTGCTGGTCGGATGCGGACTCGCCCTGGTCTCCGCGGCGATCGCCGCGGTCATCCCCGCCGCCCGCACCGCCCCGGCCGCCCAGGACGCGTCGGACCCGGCCGCGACCCCCGAGGAAGCCGCGGTCTGACCCGGCCCCCGCCCGGACCGCGGTCACGTGCACAACCCCGTTCACCCCGCCCCCGCCCTCGTGAGTCGGGGCATGCGGCGGGGGCCGGAGCCCGGGTGGGTTCCGGCCCCGTGGGGTGTCGGGTCAGGCGGCGGCGCCCACGTTCCCGTGCAGGCGGGCGACGACCTCGGTCAGCTGGGCGGCGACCTCGGCGTCGTCGGAGGGGTGGGTCTCGGCGAAGCGGGTCACCGAGCCGGGGATGGACAGCTTGATGTCCTCGATGACCTTGCCGCCGGCGATGCCCACGGCCTTGCGGGCCTCGTCCTGGGCCCACACGCCGCCGTACTGGCCGTACGCGGTGCCGATCACGGCGACCGGCTTGCCGCCGAAGGCGCCGGCCCCGAACGGGCGGGACAGCCAGTCGATCGCGTTCTTCAGCACGGCCGGGATGGTGCCGTTGTACTCGGGGGAGAAGAGCAGGAACGCGTCGGCGGCCTGGGCGGCCGCGCGCAGCTCCGCGGCGGCGGCCGGTACGCTGCCCTCGACGTCGATGTCCTCGTTGTAGAAGGGGATGGCGGCCAGCCCCTCGAACACCGTGATCTCGGCGCCCTCCGGAGCGACCTTGACGGCGGCCTCGGCCAGCTGACGGTTGGTGGAACCGGCGCGAAGGCTGCCGACGAGGGCGAGGATGCGAACAGACATGGGGAACTCCAGTGAGGGCTGAAACATTGCCGTTACGAAGCGGACCGAGGTCCGTTTAACGTTGTACCAGTCTAACCGGACCGCGGTCCAGTTCCATCCCGAGTGCTTTACGCTGTGTTCATGTCCCGCGTCCTGCCGCCCCTCACGCCGCCCCCGGAGCCGGTGGACACGCCGCTGCTCGCGGTCGGTTCGGCGGACGACGAGCCCTGCCTGCGCGCCGACGCCGCCCGGAACCGGGCCCGGCTGTTGGAGGCCGCGGCCCGCCTGGTGCGGGAACAGGGCGCCGCGAACCTGACGATGGAGGCGGTGGCCGCGGCGGCCTCGGTGGGCAAGGGCACCGTCTTCCGCCGCTTCGGCGACCGCACGGGCCTGTTGGCGGCCCTGCTGGACCACTCGGAGAAGAAGTTCCAGGCCGCGTTCATGAGCGGCCCGCCGCCGCTCGGGCCCGGCGCCGGGCCGGTGGCGCGGCTGGGCGCGTTCGGCGTCGCCCTGCTGCGCCGCACGGGCGACGAACTGGAACTCCAACTGGCGGCCGAACCGGACCCGGAGCGCCGCTTCTCGGCGGCGCCGCGCCGCGTCCTGCACGGCCATGTGGTGCTGCTGCTGCGGCAGGCCGTGCCCGCGGCGGACTGCGAGCTGCTGGCGCAGACCCTGATGGGCTACCTGAGCCCTGTCCTGGTCCACCACCTCACCCGGCAGTGCGGCATGCCGCTGGAGCGGCTTGAGGCCGGCTGGCTGGACCTGGTCGCCCGCGTGACCCGCACGGATCCCTGCCGTTGAGCCCGGTTCAGCCGTGCGCGGCGAACCCGTTTGTCAGCCCTCGCGGGGCCCGGTGCGAGGCCGGACGCATGCGGTAGCCGTACGAACCCGAGGCCGCCGCCGAACTCGCCGCGAGCCGATACAGGTTGAGCCTGGGCGCGGTGGTCGCGTACGACGACGAGTACGCCATGCCGTTGACGCGCACCCTCCCGGATGCGGGGGTGGGCATCCCCGAGGACACCGCCGTGATCGGGGCCGACAAACCTGATGCCGGGGCCGGTTGCCGCGGCCCCGGCTCAGCATGATGCACATCGCACCGTCGGCCGTGCGTGACGTCGTCGATCGCGCCGTGCGCGACCCCGGCTCGTACCCGAGACGCACCGGGTGCCCGGCGCGCCGGTGGTGCGGTGCGTCCGTGGTGCGGCGCGAGTCCGGCCGACCGGGTCGTGCACCGGCCCCGGTCGGTCCGGTCGGTCCGGTCGGTCCGGTCGGTCCGGTGGGCCCGGCACGCCGTCCCCCGTTCGCCGGGTACGGCGCTCTTCGGGACGGCCCGGCCTCACTCGCCCCGGACGTTCGCCTGCTGTGCGGCGATGCTCTTGCGGACCTCGTCCATGTCCAGCCTGCGGGCCTGCCCGATGACATCCGTCAGGGCGGCCTCCGGCAGCGCGCCCGGCTGGGCGAAGACGGCGACCTGATCACGGACGATCATCAGTGTCGGGATCGACTGGATGTCGAAGGCCGCGGCCAGCTCCGGCTGCGCCTCGGTGTCCACCTTGCCGAACACCAGATCCGGGTTCTCCCCGGCCGCCTTCTCGTACACCGGCGCGAACTGACGGCACGGGCCGCACCAGGACGCCCAGAAGTCGATCAGAACGAACTCGTTCTCCGTGACCGTCTGGTCGAAGTTCTCCTTGGTGAGCTCCACGGTGCTGCTCATGCGTGATTCCCTCTTCTCGGTAGGGGGGCGATTCCCGGTGTGCGACCTGGCCGTCCGCGCAACACGGCCGCCCGCGCACGTATTCCGGCCGCGTACCCGTGTGGCCGCCCGGCACACCACCCACCAGACTGTCCCCATGACGGAAACGGAATCCATCGCTTACGACGTCGTGGTGCTCGGGGCCGGGCCCGTGGGGGAGAACGTGGCCGACCGCACCAGGGCGGCCGGCCTGTCCACCGCGATCGTGGAGAGCGAACTGGTCGGCGGCGAGTGCTCCTACTGGGCGTGCATGCCCAGCAAGGCCCTGCTGCGCCCGGTCATCGCCCGCGCCGATGCCCGCCGCCTGCCCGGCCTGGACCGGGCCGTCCAGGGCCCCCTCGACGCACCCGCGGTCCTCGCCCGCCGTGACGCGTACACCTCGCACTGGAAGGACGACGGGCAGGTCGGATGGGTCGAGGGCATCGGCGCCGGCCTGTACCGCGGCCATGGCCGCCTGGCCGGGCCCCGCACGGTCACCGTGACCGGCCCCGACGGCGCCGTGCGGACCCTCACCGCCCGGCACGCCGTGGCGGTCTGCACCGGCACCCGCGCCCTGCTGCCCGACCTGCCCGGAATCGCCGACGTGCGGCCGTGGACCAGCCGGGAGGCGACCAGCGCGGAGTCCGTCCCCGGTCGGCTGATCGTGGTGGGCGGCGGGGTGGTCGCCACCGAGATGGCCACCGCCTGGCAGGCCCTCGGCTCCCAGGTCACCGTGCTGGTCCGCGGGAAGGGCCTGCTGCCCCGGATGGAGCCCTTCGCGGGCGAACTGGTCGCCGAGGCACTCGCGGACGCCGGCGCCGAGGTCCGCACCGGCACCTCCGTCGACTCGGTGACCCGGGAGAACGGAACCGTCGTCGCGGTCACCGCGGCCGGCGACCGGATCGAGGCCGACGAGATCCTCTTCGCCACCGGCCGTGTCCCGCACACCGACGACATCGGGCTCGACACCGTGGGTCTGGAACCCGGGTCCTGGCTGCCGGTCGACGACAGCCTCCGGGTCACCGCGACCGACTGGCTGTACGCGGTCGGCGACGTCAACCACCGTGCGCTCCTCACCCACCAGGGCAAGTACCAGGCCCGGATCGCGGGCGCCGCCATCGCCGCCCGGGCCGCGGGCGACCCCGTCGTGGCCGAGCCCTGGGGCGCCCACACGGCCACCGCGGACCACCACGCCGTACCCCAGGTCGTCTTCACCGACCCCGAGGCCGCCGCCGTCGGGCTCTCCCTGGCGGAGGCGGAACAGGCCGGTCACCGGGTGCGGGCCGTCGACGTCGAGTTCTCCTCGGTGGCCGGCGCGGGCCTGTACGGCGACGGCTACAAGGGCCGCGCCCGCATGGTCGTCGACCTGGAGGAAGAGATCCTGCGCGGGGTCACCTTCGTCGGCCCCGGTGTCGGCGAGCTGATCCACTCGGCGACCGTCGCCGTCGCCGGACGGGTCCCGATCAGCCGCCTGTGGCACGCCGTGCCGTCGTATCCGACGATCAGCGAGGTGTGGCTGCGCCTGCTGGAGGGCTACCGGGGCTGACCGCGCCGACCGCCCGCCGTTTCAGGGTAGTTCGAAGCCCAGGGCCGTGGCGGCGGCCTCGGGCGTGGGCTGTGTCCACCGCTGTGCCATCGCCGTGTGCGACGACAGGGAGCGCAGTTCGGCGCGGTCCAGATAGAGGGTGCCGTCCAGGTGGTCCGTCTCGTGCTGCACGATCCGGGCGGGCCACCCGGTGAACACCTCGTCCAGGGCGCGGCCGTGCTCGTCCTCGCCGCGCAGCCGCACCTCGGCGTGCCGGGCCACCACCGCCTGCCAGCCGGGCACGCTCAGGCAGCCCTCGAAGAAGGCGGCCCGGCCGCCGCCCACCGGCGCGTACGACGGGTTCACCAGCACCCGGAAGGGCTGCGGGACCCGCCCGCGGGCCTGCCGCACCTCGTCCGGCACCGCCGCCGGGTCCTCGACGACCGCGATCCGCAGCCCCACCCCGACCTGCGGCGCGGCGAGCCCGACGCCCGGCGCCGCGTGCAGGGTGACGCGCAGGGCCGCGACGAACCGGGCCAGCAGCGCGGGCTCCAACTGCCCGTCGAACCGTTCGGCCGGGCGGCGCAGCACGGGGTCGCCGGCCGCCATGATGGGCAACGGCCCGTCGTCGGCGAGGAGTTCCTCGATCCGCTCGGCGAGGGGTGTGTGATCGATGGGAGGTGCCATCGCGCCAGCATGACACGTCGGCCACCCCGTGCCCCGCCGGGTCGCCGCCCGGCCGGCACCCGGCGCCGTCGGCCCGTATCTGACCCCCGGCGGGCACCGCGGTCGGTCTCGCCGCCTGGGGCGCGGCGGCCGGTACCTTCGCCACGGCGATGTCCTCGGCGAACGCCGCGGTCACCTTGTTCTTGGTGCTGTACGCGGCGACCCTGCTGCGAGCCCCGAGCCCCGAGCCCCGAGCCCCGAGCCCCGAGCCCCGAGCCCCGAGCCCCGAGCCCCGAGCCCCGAGCCCCGAGCCCCGAGCCCCGAG
>NZ_JBSGBN010000229.1:0-8196 GCF_053601275.1 Streptomyces sp. NPDC004752
TCGGACGTCGCCTGTACGCGGCGTTCGCCGAGGCAGCGGAACGTCATGGTGCACGGCAGCTGAAGGCGATCACGTCAATCGAGAACACCGGATCGGTCGCCTTCCATCGCAGCCTCGGCTTCGACACGAAGATCGTCGACGACTACAACGGCCCCGGCCAGGCTATGGCCGTCTTCCACCGAGATCTGCCGCTCAATGCCTCACGGCCCTGACCAACCAGCCGTCACAGATAATCGCTCCCCAGGCCGTAACTGGGCTTGTGCGCCGGGTGGATGACCTTGCTGTGCAGGGTCATGGCACTGCTAAACCGCCCCACCGCAGGCGCATGCATCCGCCATCGACGGTGCGGCAGGTGACCCAGCCCGTCAGGACACTGATCGGGGGTTGGGGCCCCTGGCCATCCGGCATCCATGGAAGTGCCCCGCCTGCCGCTGGTCATGACCTGATTGCGACCGGCGTAAGAGGGCCGCGCAGAGCCCGTCCGAGGCCTGAAGCACAATGCCCGGCGCGGACGTCTACGAAGGAACGTTCGCGCCGGGCACAGTTGCTGGCTCCGGGTTACTGGTTTCCGTGGCCACTGCTGCGAGCATCATCCCCGGCTTGGGGGAGGCCCTGTGATCACTGGCGAACGCCCACGTCTCCACCGGCTACCTGACAGAGCCGTTGGCCAGCAGCTTGTACGGCTTGGCTGCGACCGGGCCGTCCGCCGCGAGGTAGTAGCCGTCGCTGATCCGGATCGGGTCGATGCTCTCCAGCGGCACGAAGGCGTCGATCTCGATGGCCCGTGCGGTCGGCAGGGGCAGTTGCCGTAGTTCCTCGTCGGAGAGGGGGATGACCTGGGTCTTGAACAGATCGTAGCCCTTGCCGATCTGCGTGTTCGGTACCTCGCGGTCTCCCAACTCGCAGAACTTGCGGTACCGGATGCGGCCGCCGCAGCCCTCGCGGTGGACATGGTGGAACCCGACGGAATGGTCGTCGGTGGCGGACAGGACCTTCACGGGAATCGGTCACCGCGTCCGTAGACATGGCAGAACAGCCGCTCGTCGCTGGTCGGTGCATCGGGCCGCAGCCAGTGCGACACATCCACAGCGAGCACGATCCGCCCGTCGGCCCCCTTCGGCAGCGGCAGGCCGGCCAGGGCGCGGCGCAGCCGCACCGGCTCCAGCCAGCCCCGGTCCAGGGCGGCGTACAGCGCGCTGTGCCCGCGCCGGTGCTCGGCCGCAAGCGACAGCTCGACCAGGGTCTTCACTGGCCCGTCCGCGCACAGCCACCGCATCGGTGAGCTCGAAGAGCGCATCGGCGCGGGCGTAGAGACACTCGTAGAACTCGACCCGAAAGCGGGACAACAGGCCCAACGCCTCGCTTCCGGGCACATCGACAGGCAGACTCATGTGCAACGGCCGTTCCTTGCGTGCTTCGTTACTCGACATCTCGAAGCGTGGGGAACGGCCGTCTCGTATGCCCCCAAATCCCAGCAATCTCAGCAGGTCGAGTGACCAGCGACGATAAACGTCAAGCTGAGCGAAGTGCAGAGAAGTCGCGTTCACTGGGGCTCAGGTTCTGCCAAGACCGGCCGACCGCCATCAGAGCCTGTCCCCACCCGATCCCCGGAGCGGGGCCCGGACGTCCGGGCGTGGGCTGCTGCCCCTGGGCGAGCAGCACGGCCAGGATCTCCGCATCGCGCTTCGGCGGGTACCCGGCGCGGGATGGCGAGGGCTCCTGGCTACTGTGCACCGGGGGACCTGACCGGCGTGAGCCGGTGCGACTTGAGCTGCCCCGAGTTTCATAGAGTCCGATCTCGATCCTTCGCGACGTGCGCAATGGTGCGGCCGGTCGCGCGGACCTCACGGATCGCGCGCTCACGGAGCTCATCAGGGTATTTACGGGGCGCTGCCATGGTGCTGGCGGTTCTCCTTCGCCAGGACCGTAACCCTGGCATCAAGGACTCCACAAATCTTGAGTCCGGAGGCGCGCTGGAGGCTGTTGAGGACGGTGGCGAGGTCGCCGTGCCCCGCGGCGGGCGGCGGGCACGCGCGCACGGCCGGTGCGGCCGGTGCGGCCGGGGTTGCGGGGCCGGCGCGGTCGGCGAGGTCGCCGCTGTCCAGGCCGGCGGTGGGTGCGGCCGGGGAACGGTCGGGGGCGCCGCCGGGACGGGCGGAGCCGGTGCGGGGGCGGTCCGCTGGGCCAAGGCGGTGGAGGAGGCGTTCCCTCAGCACCCGGACGCTGAGATCATCCTCAGTTTCCCCGGCCTTGGCGTCCAGCTCGGCGCCCGGGTGCTGGCCGAGATCGGCGACGACCGCTGACGCCCGCGGCCTCAAGGCATACGCCGGCTCCTCTCCCATCACCAGGGCCTACGGCAAGAAGTCGAGCATGACTCGGCGGTGGGTGAACAACGACCGGCTCAACCAAGCCGACTACCTCTGAGCCTTCTCCGTCATTACCGCCTCACCCGGCGCTAAAGCCCACTGCCAAAGGCGCCGCGACGACCACGGGGACTGGCACGCTGCCGCTCAGAGAAACCTTTTCAACCACATGCTCGGCCAGCTCTATCACTGCCTCCAGCACCGCAAGCTGTTCGACGAACAAACCGCCTTCCCCGCCGAACTCGCTGTCGCCGCTTGACGAGTTAGAACCCTTTATTTGTCCGCGCACACAGGAGAAGGTCACGCCGGGCTCAGACTCCGATGGCCTTGCGCAGGGAGGACGTCACGGCGTCGATTCCAGGATGCGGTCGAGCGTCTGCTTCCCCGTCCTGCTCATCGTCGGGTTGCTCTCAACGTAATACCACACGAGCCCCATCGCCTGTGCGAAAGCCCATGCCTTCCCACGCTCCCACTCCAGGTCGTCGCAGCCCAGGGCCTGTCGGAGCACGTCACGCGGTCCCTCTTGCAGCAGGTGCCACGCGGCGACCAGATCCAGTGCGGGGTCGGCTGGGCCGAAGCTTCCGCTGTCCAGTACGCCACTGAGCCGGTCGCCGGAGACAAGCACATTGCCCGGAATCAGGTCGCCGTGGCTCATCACGTCATCGCTTTTGCGCGGTAGCTCCCGAAAGCGGCCCCACATCCGGCGCACCCGCGGCACATCCAGCAGTCCCTCGCTCTCCGTGAAGGACTTCTCCATGAACGCATCATGGTCGCTGAGAACCCCGCCACGCCCCTGGCCGTTGAAGCGCCGCCCTCGCGTATCGGCTTTCCGGAGGGCCTTGATGAAGTCCGCGAGGTCCTGGGCGAAGGCGTGCGAGCCGCTCGGGTCGGCTTCCCACGCGACGGTTCCCGGCAGCCACGTCTGCACCGACCACGGCATGGGATAGCCCGCGCCAGGCTCTCCCAGGGCCACGGGCTGCGGGGCGGGGAACGGAGACACTTGCGCCAGCTCCGCGCTCGCTTCGGCCTCCCGTTGGAGGATTGCCCGCTGCTCGGCGGCGTCGACGAGGCGCAGGGGGAGACGTGCCGACAGGTCATTGCCGATGCGGAAGATCGCGTTGACTGTCCCGGAGGACTTCAAGAAGTGGATCGCCTTGCCGCTCCACTGCGGGAACTGCTCCTGGATCAATGTGACGACGGTCTCCGTCGTCACTTCCACCTGATCGTCATGCATGCCCATGTTGTCCTTTGCTCTCTTCGCTAGCTGTGGTCTGGTCGCGGTATCTCGCGCCTGCGCGAGTCGGTCGTCATGGCCGGTTGCCACATGCGCGTCGGTGAACCCCCGAAGTGCGGCAGCCCAGTGCCGGGTCCAGAATGCGCGATTCGGCGGCTCTCACGCACCTCGGCGAGCAAGGTGCGTCACTGCTCATGCTGATGGCCAAGTCGCGTCACAAGAAGCCGGAGAACCTCCGCCGTTACTTCAAGCCCTCACCGGCGGCCATCGCCGAGCTGACCAGCCTTCTGGCCCCCCGGTGACAGTCGGCGGTGAGCCAGAACCTTGATCAACCTGTGCACTGACGGCAGGCGGGATCGGACTCGGGTGGATCGCGCACCGTCCGCCGGTGCTCGCTGTGCGGGGAGTCCGTCCGCTCACTGGGATGTTGCCACCAGGCCCGTCTCATAGGCCAGGATCACTAGCTGCACCCGGTCACGGGCATTGAGCTTGGCAAGCAGGCGGGTCAGGTAGGTCTTGGCGGTGGCGATGCTGATGGAGAGCTCGCTTGCGATCTCCGTATTTGACAGGCCCCTGCCGACGAGGGCCAGCACCTCGCGTTCCCGGGCGGTGATGCCGTCGAGCTCCGACCGCCGCGGCGGTGACGCTGCGGGTCGGGTGGTGAACTCTTTGATCAGCCGGCGTGTGACGGCTGGTGCGATCAGAGCGTCCCCTGCGGCAACGATCCGGATTGCGGCGAGGATGTCGTCCAGGGCCATGTCCTTGACGAGGAATCCGGACGCGCCAGCGTGCAGCGCCCCGTAGACGTAGACGTCGTCGAAGGTCGTGAGGACGACGACGCGTGTGGAGGCGGTGCCCGTCGTGATCAGCCGGGTGGCCTCGATGCCGTCCATGCCGGGCATCCGGAGGTCCATCACGACGACGTCGGGGGCGAGTTCCTCCGTCAGTCGTACCGCTTCCGCGCCGTCTTGTGCCTCGCCCACCACCTCGATGTCCGCGGTGTCGGTGATGACCATCTGCAGGGCGGCCCGGACCAGGGGCTGGTCGTCGGTGAGCATGACACGGATGGTCATCTGGCTCCCGCCTTCGCTTCTGCCTCGGTCCCTTCCGGTACCGGGAGTCTGGCCGCTACCAGGAAGCCGCCCCCGGGACGGGGCCCGGCCGTGAAGTCGCCGTGCAGCAGGGCGGCCCGCTCGCGCATGCCGATCAGGCCGTATCCGGTGTCCGTGCTGGTGCCGCCGCCTTTCCCTCGGTCCGAGACCTCGACGGCGAGTTCGTCCGCGCGGTAGTCGAGGCGCACCTGGCAGGAATCGGCACCCGAGTGCCGTACGGCGTTGGTCACCGACTCCTGGACGATCCGGAACGCCGCGAGGTCGATGTCGGCTGGCAGAGGGCGGCGCCTGCCCTGCCACCGCACATCCACGCGGACTCCGGCGGCCGTGGTCGTAGCGGCGAGCTGTTCCACGTTCGCCAGGCCGGCGGCCGGTCGCGGGGGCGCCGGCGCGTGCGTGCGGCCTTGGCGTTCCTCATCCTGGTCGGCCTGGCGCAGCGCGCCGAGCATCCTTCGCAGCCCGGACAGCGTCTCGCGTCCGGCCATCTCCACGGTGAGCATCGCCTCGCGGGCTTTGGCCGGCTGGGTTTCGATGACCCGGGCCGCGGCGCCGGCCTGCAAGGCGATGATGCCGATGCTGTGGGCGACGGTGTCGTGCATCTCGCGGGCGATGCGCAGCCGTTCGGCGGTGACGGCCTCGGCGGCGGCCCGGGCGTGCAACTCTGCGGTGTGGGCACGGGCCTGATGGGACGAATTACCGATGAGCCAGGCGATGACCACGGTCAGGGCTACGAACGGCTCCTGCGCGATGCTGGAATCGTCGCCCGTGATCAACCGCAGGACGAGGTAGCCGGCGAGTGTGCCGAGTGCTGCGGCGGCCGCGGTGAGCGAGCTCCGCCGAGGCCGGGTGGCTGCGATGTAGCAGAGGGCGATATCCACGGCCAGGAACTGCGTGGGCGGAATCTCATCCTGACGCCAGGCCACCGTCGAGATGACCGTACCGACGATCACCATGCCGTACGCCGCGGAGGTCCTGCGGCGCAGCACCGCGCTGCCGGCCAGGATCAGCACGAAGGCGACGGCGAGCAGTGCCTGGGCTCCGAGCGAGTCGAGCCCGTCCTGGGGGTAGTTGAGCGAGTACGTCGGCACTTGCGGCATCACTACGTACTCGACGATGGGTTCCACTGCTGCCGCGTACCACGCCAGTGCCGTCCACAGGCCCGGCGGTATGCGTTTGAGTAGCGGCAACGGCAGCGGCGGTGAGGCGGACATGCATTGATCGTAAGCACCTGCATCTGACGGCACATCCGACCGTGGCCGTACAACCAGGGTTGACACCCGTCCTCTCCGATTGTCATCGGTGGTCCGATTACGGGCGGGGTCGCCCACCGGCACCGTTGTCCCCGTGATCGAAGTCAACGAGCTCACGAAGCGATACGGCGGCACGACGGCCGTCAAAGATCTGACCTTCACCGTGCGGCCCGGCCAGGTGACCGGGTTTCTCGGTCCGAACGGCGCCGGCAAGAGCACCACGCTGCGGATGATCCTCGGCTTGCATGAGCCCACCAGCGGCACGGTCACCGTGGAGGGCCGTTCCTTTCGCGACCGCCCCCGTGGCCTGCGTCATGTCGGCTCCCTTCTCGACGCGCACGATGTGCACGGCGGGCGCAGCGCGGTGGCGCAGCTGTCCTCCCTGGCCTGCAGCAACCGCATCCCGCAGCGTCGGGTGGAGGAGGTGCTGCGGGAGGTCGGCCTCGCCGAGGTCGCCCGGCGCCGCATCGGCGGATTCTCGCTCGGCATGAAGCAGCGGCTCGGCATCGCTTCCGCCCTGCTCGGTGACCCACCGGTACTGCTCTTTGACGAGCCGCTCAACGGCCTCGACCCGGAAGGCGTGAGGTGGGTGCGTGACCTGTTCAGGCGTCTCGCCGCCGAGGGCCGCACGGTGTTTGTCTCCAGCCATCTCATGTCCGAGATGGAGCACACCGCCGACCAGCTGATCGTCATCGGCCGCGGTGAGCTGATCGCGGCGGAAAGCCTCACGGAGTTCTCCGCTCGCGGCACTGGGCAGAGCGTCACGGTGGGTACGCCCGCCGCTGCCGTCCTGAGAGATCTGCTGACGGCCGAGGGTGCGGCCGTGGACACGGCGGGCGACCTGCTTGCTGTGACCGGGGTGACCGCGGTCCGGATCGGTGAGATCGCCATGGAGCACCGTATTCCGCTGCATCACCTCAGCACCCGGTCCGCCTCATTGGAAGAGGCGTTCATGGAGCTCACTGCCGACAGCGTGCAATACCTCGCAGGAGACCCTCAGTGACCACGACGTACGCTCCCGTTGGCGGACTTGGCGCCGACGAACCCCGTGCCCGCTTTTACGACCTGGTGGCCGCCGAGTGGATCAAGATTCGGTCGCTGCGCTCGACCTGGATCGCGTACGGGGCCACCGCCCTGGCCGTCATCGCGTTCAACGCGGGGACCGCCTACGACACCTACAACTACTGGCCAGAGCGGAGCGCGGCGGACCGGGCCGACTACGTCCGGGCCGGAATTCCGCTGCAGGAGGCGTTCACGGCGAACTCCGCCATGGTCATGATGCTCGCCCTCGGTGCCATCGGCGCCCTCGCGATCATCGGCGAGTACAGCACGGGCACCATTCGTACGACGTTCGCGGCCGTTCCGGACCGCCGTTCGGTGATGGCCGCCAAAACAGTGGTCATCACCGCGGTCACCAGCGTCTTCGGCTCGATCGTCGCGGGGGCCTCGTTCGGCCTGACGCAGGCGATCCTCGACGGCCGGGACGCAGGCATATCGATGAGCTACCCGGGCGCCCTGCGTGTCGTAGTGGCGTCCGCCCTCCTTGCGCCCGTGTGCGCGGTTGTGGGCATGGCCATCGGCTCCGTCATCAGGCACACCTCGGCCACCATGATCGCCGCGGTGGCGGTCATCCTCCTGTTGCCCTTCGTCTTCACCGAAGGCCGCCACTGGTCGGCGGTCGCCGGGCACGCCACGCTCTACCAGGCGTGGTTGCGGCTCGTGGAGGTCGGCTCCCGCCAGACCGACTTCCCGTGGACGACCGGCGGAGCCTGGACCGTCTACGCGGTGTGGGCGCTCACCGCAGCTGTGCTCGCCGTCACCAGCGCACAACGGCGCGACCAGTGAGAGGGCCGGCCGGTCAACTGCCCGGGTACGGGCTGCTGCACCAGCCCCATGTCCCCTCCGACGTCGTCCCGTACGAAGACTGCACCGGCGACGGCCTGTTGCTGGACGGTCTGCTGCTGTGGGACGGCGGCCGGGCAGACCCGGTGGACGACAACGCCGCACGTACGCCGCCGGCGCGGGCGACGCTTCCGCCTCCTACTGCCTCTACCTGCAGCACCTCGCCCAGGGCGACCTCCCGCCGCCGCCCTGTGGCGCGCCCAGTCCGGCGCCATCACACCACCCGACGGCACCTACTGCGATGAGGACGCCCCGGCCTATTGCGTGACGGCCGCCGATGCCAGCCTTGCCACCGTCCTGCGCGTCCTGAGCCGTCTCACCCGCACCACACCGCG
>NZ_JBSGBN010000230.1:0-8138 GCF_053601275.1 Streptomyces sp. NPDC004752
GGCCGCCTGGCCGCCTGGCCGCCTGGCCGCCTGGCCGCCTGGCCGCCTGGCCGCCTGGCCGCCTGGCCGCCTGGCCGCCTGGCCGCCTGGCCGCCTGGCCGCCGTCAGAGGATAGCCCGCCCCCTCGCCCGCATAACCACCCCCTTTCTTCTCTTCCGTTTCTCTTCCGTTTCTCTTCCGGCTCGTTCCGTGGATCGCCGGGCGGGCGTTGTCGGTGGCCCGTGCGATGCTGGTTCGCGTGACGCTTGAGGACCTGGTGAGACTGCGCCGCGCACGGGACATGATGGATCGCGAGTACGCCCGTCCGCTGGATGTTCCCGCGCTGGCCGCCGTCGCCCTCATGTCGCCCGGGCACTTCTCCCGCAGCTTCCGCGCCGCCTTCGGCGAGACGCCGTACAGCTACCTGATGACCCGCCGTATCGAGCGTGCCAAGGCGCTGCTGCGGCGGGGCGACCTGAGCGTGACGGAGGTCTGCTTCGAGGTGGGATGTACCTCACTGGGCTCGTTCAGCTCGCGCTTCACGGAGCTGGTCGGCGAGAGCCCGAGCGCGTACCGGGCCCGCCGTCACGAGGAGGGCGCCGCGATCCCGGCGTGCGTGGCCAAGATCTTCACACGACCGGTCAGAGACGGCCGGCCGGGCGCGAGCGGGCAACCGGTCAGGATCGGAGAAGCGGATTCGGCCGCCGCCTCGTAGCGTCGACGTCATGAACATCAAGCTCTCGCAGTGCTTCATCGCAGTCGACGACCATGACAAGGCGCTCGCCTTCTACCGCGACGTACTCGGCCTGGAGGTGCGCAACGACGTCGCCTTCGAGGGGATGCGCTGGGTGACCGTCGGATCGCCCGCGCAGCCGGACGTGGAGATCGTCCTCGAACCGCCGCTCGCCGACCCCAACGCCTCGCAGGCCGACCGGCAGGCCATGGCGGAGCTGCTGGCCAAGGGCCTGCTGCGCGGTGTGATCTTCTCCACCGACGACGTCGACGCCACCTTCGAACGGATCCGGGCCGCCGGTGGCGAGGTCCTCCAGGAGCCGATCGACCAGCCCTACGGCGTCCGGGACTGCGCCTTCCGCGACCCGGCCGGCAACATGCTCCGCTTCAACCAGCCCCGCACCCGCTGACCCCCAGCCGGTCTCAAGGGCCTCTCTTACCCAGGGCTTTCCTGGTGAAGAGGCTCCCTCCTGCGACGTATGCGGCGGGTAAGAAGGGCGGAGTCCCGATTGCGTGCGGTGCGGGGCGTGCTCAAGGTTCAAGAGTGAGCATGCCTCCCGCACCGCTGCCCGAGCCCGCTGTGCCGTACCCGCCCGTGCGGCGTCCCGCGGCCCGGGTCCGGTGGCCGTGGCACCCGGCTCCGTCCGGTGTGCTCCCGGCCCTCGCCCTGTTCGTGGCCGTCCGCGCCGCCGGTGTCGTCGCGGTCGTCGTGACGAGCCGGCTGTACGGCCGACCGCTGACGAAAAACCTCGCCCATTCCTGGGACTCCACCTGGTATCTGCACATCGCCACGCACGGCTACGGACACCAGATCTGGATCACTCCGACGGGCGACGTGCAGACCGATTGGGCGTTCTTCCCCCTGTATCCGACCCTCATCCGGGCGGTCACGGCCGTGCTGCCCCTCTCCCCCGGCGGGGCCGCCCTGCTGATCGCCTGGTGCGCGGCGATCGTGGCCGCCTGGGGTATCCACGCCATCGGCCACCATCTGTACGGGCGGGCCGTCGCGACCGCCCTGGTGGTGCTGTGGGCCTCGCTGCCGCACTCGGTCGTCCTCACCCTCGCCTACACCGAGCCGCTGTTCGTCGCGCTCGCGGCCTGGTGTCTGTACGCCGTGCTCAAGGACCGCTGGCTGACGGCCGGTGCGCTGGCGGCGCTGGCCGGGCTGTCGCGGCCGAACGGCATCGCGGCGGCCGTGGCCGTCGTCGCCGCGGCCGGGTACGCGATCGTGCGGCACCGCGGCCGGGTTCCGGCCGGGCTGTGGGTGGGCGCCGTCCTCGCCCCGCTGGGCTGGGCGGGCTATGTGCTGTGGGTGGGGCGGCGGACCGGGGACCTGATGCACGGCTACTTCCGGGTGCAGAGCGCCTGGAGTTCGCGCCTCGACTTCGGGCAGGGCGCCCTGCGCTTCCTCAAGGCGCTGTTTCTGCACGGCGGCGGGGTCGTCTACCCGCTTGCCCTGGTGCTGGTGGTCGCCGGGATCCTGCTGTTCGGCCTGCTGTGCCTGGAGCGCGCCCCGCTGCCGCTGGTGCTGTTCGCCGGCACCCTGCTCCTGCTGGTGCTGGCGGTGTCGGGGCCGTTCGCCTCCAAGCCCCGTTTCCTGCTGCCCGCGTTCCCGCTCCTCATACCCGTCGCCCTGGCGCTCGTACGGACCTGGCGCACGCGGCGGGCGAGGGCGCTGCTGCTGGGCGGCGCGCTGACCACCGTGTCACTCGCGTACGGGACATTCCTGGCGGCGGTCGCCCGTCAGCCCCTGTGACGCGGCCCGCGCCACAACCCGCGCGACGGCCGGCGCGCCCTCCGGGGCCCGCCCCGCACGTCCGGTCGTCACCGTCAGAGCGTCCGGACGGTCACCCGAGGTCGAACCGGTCGAGGTTCATGACCTTCGTCCAGGCCGCGACGAAGTCCGTCACGAACTTCGCCTTGGCGTCATCGCCGGCGTAGACCTCGGCGAGCGCCCGCAGTTCGGAGTTGGAGCCGAACACGAGGTCGGCGCGGGTGCCGGTCCACCTGACCGCGCCCGTGGCGTCCCGGCCCTCGAAGGTGGTCTGGTCCTCCGAGGTCGCCTGCCATGTCGTGCCCAGGTCGAGCAGGTTGACGAAGAAGTCGTTGGTGAGCGTGCCGGGGGCGTCGGTGAGGACGCCGAGCGTCGAGCCGTCGTGGTTCGCGCCCAGCACGCGCAGACCGCCGACGAGGACCGTCAGCTCGGGGGCGCTCAGGGTGAGCAGGTTCGCCCGGTCGAGCAGCAGATACTCGGCCGGCAGCCGGTTGCCCTTGCCCAGGTGGTTGCGGAACCCGTCGGCGGTCGGCTCCAGCGCGGCGAACGACTCCGCGTCGGTGTGCTCCTGCGTCGCGTCGACGCGGCCCGGGGTGAAGGGGACCTCGATGTCATGACCGGCGTCCTTGGCGGCCCGCTCCACGGCGGCGCTGCCGCCGAGCACGATCAGGTCGGCCAGGGAGACCTGCTTGGCGCCCGAGTTGAACTCCTGCTGGATGCCTTCCAGGGTGCGCAGCACGGCCGCCAGCTCGTCGGGGTTGTTCACCTGCCAGCCGCTCTGCGGCTGGAGGCGGATGCGGGCGCCGTTGGCGCCGCCGCGCTTGTCGCTGCCGCGGAAGGTCGACGCCGAGGCCCATGCGGTGGAGACCAGCTGCGAGACGGTCAGGCCCGAGTCGAGGAGCCTGGCCTTGAGCGCGGCGATGTCCGCGGCATCGATGGCCTCGCCCTCCGCGGTCGGCAGCGGGTCCTGCCACAGCAGGGTCTCCTCGGGCACCTCGGGGCCGAGGAACAGCGACTTCGGGCCCAGGTCGCGGTGGGTCAGCTTGTACCAGGCCCGGGCGAAGGCGTCCGCGAACTCCGCGGGGTTCTCGTGGAAGCGGCGGGAGATCGGCTCGTAGACCGGGTCGAAGCGCAGCGCCAGGTCGGTGGTGAGCATCGCCGGGGCGATCTTCTTCGAGGGGTCGTGGGCGGCGGGCACCGTGCCCTCGCCCGCGCCGCCCTTCGGCTTCCACTGCTGGGCACCGGCCGGGCTCTCGGTCAGCTCCCACTCGTAGCCGAAGAGGTTGTCGAAGAAGCCGTTGCTCCACCGGGTGGGGGTGCTGGTCCAGGTCACCTCCAGGCCGGAGGTGATGGCGTCCGCGCCCTTGCCGGTGCCGTAGCCGCTCTTCCAGCCGAGGCCCTGCTCCGCCAGCGGGGCGGCCTCGGGGTCGGGGCCGACGGCGTCCGCCGGGCCCGCGCCATGGGTCTTGCCGAAGGTGTGGCCGCCGGCGATCAGGGCGACGGTCTCCTCGTCGTTCATCGCCATGCGGCGGAACGTCTCACGGATGTCGCGGGCCGCGGCGATCGGGTCCGGGTTGCCGTTGGGGCCCTCCGGGTTGACGTAGATGAGGCCCATCTGGACCGCGCCGAGCGGGTTCTCCAGCTCGCGGTCGCCGGTGTAGCGCTGGTCGCCGAGCCAGGTGGTCTCGGGACCCCAGTAGACGTCCTCCTCCGACTCCCAGACGTCCACCCGGCCGCCGCCGAAGCCGAAGGTCTCGAAGCCCATGGACTCCAGGGCCACATTGCCGGCGAGGATCAGCAGGTCGGCCCAGGACAGACTCTGGCCGTACTTCTTCTTGACCGGCCACAGCAGGCGGCGGGCCTTGTCCAGGTTGGCGTTGTCCGGCCAGCTGTTGAGCGGGGCGAACCGCTGCTGGCCGGCGCCGGCCCCGCCGCGGCCGTCGCTGATCCGGTAGGTGCCGGCGCTGTGCCAGGCCATGCGGATGATGAACGGGCCGTAGTGGCCGAAGTCGGCGGGCCACCAGTCCTGCGAGGTCGTCAGCACGTCCTCGATGTCCCGCTTGACGGCCGGGAGATCGAGGGACTTGAAGGCCGCGGCGTAGTCGAACTCCTCGCCGAGCGGGTTGGCCACGGCGGGGTTCTTCGCGAGGATCCTCACATTGAGCCGCTCCGGCCACCACTGGCGGTTGCCGCCGCCCTGCGTCGGGTGCGGGGCGCGACCGTGCGCGACGGGGCAGCCGCCGGTCTCCTCCGCTGTCGCGTCGGTGACGATTGCCTCATGGTTCTCGGACATTGAAATCCTTCCGGACTGGGCGGATCTTGGTGCTCAGGAACTGCGGGCGGTGGAACAGGCGGGGCACCGGCCCCAGTAGATGACCTCGGCCTCGTCGATGATGTAACCGTGGTCGTCGGAGGCGGTCAGGCAGGGGACGTCGCCGACCGCGCAGTCGACATCGGCGACGGCACCGCACGACCGGCAGATGACGTGGTGGTGGTTGTCTCCGATGCGGCCCTCGAACCGGGCGGGGCTGCCCGCCGGTTCGATACGGCGGATGAGTCCGGCCGCGGTGAGGGCGTGCAGTCCCTCGTACACGGCCTGGAGGGAAATGTGGCCGACACGCCCGCGTACCCCGGAGGCGATGGCCTCGACGCCGAGGTGGTCGCCCTGCCGGACGGTGTCGAGCAGGGCGACACGGGCGGCCGTCACACGCAGACCGGCACCGCGCAGCTCGTCGGCGGCGGTCGGAGGCTGGGCTGCGGTCATGGCGGCCAACCTACCGCCACAAAGGCGAACGATTCAAGAAAACGAGGTGTACAGGTTTTGCGTGTCGCGACAGCCAACGACACCACTCGCTGCCGCGCGCCCGAGCACGCCCAGGCGCACCCACGCGCACCGCGCCCGACCTGGGCGGCACCTCGGGCGACACCTCGACCTGGGCGGTGCCTCGGCGCTGATCGCGCTCCCCGATGCCGATCCGGACGGCGCCACGCCCGCGGCCACCCGCGGACCGCACGGTTCGGCAGCGCCCGGAGAGGGCACGGGGCCGGACGGGGCGCTCAGGCATCGGGCCCCGCGCGCCAGCCGGTCCAGCGCAGGACGGTGACGGCCACGACCGGACCGCCCGGCGGGCGGTCGCGGTACTGGGGGTACTTGTCGCACAGCCGGCCGAGCGCGGCCCGGTACGCGGCCCGCACGGCGGCCCCGGCGGCGTCGGGCCGCAGGATGCGGGCCTCGCCGTCGGCCCGGATCCACCACAGCCGGTCCCAGTCCTCGCCGTACACGTCCACCAGCAGGCACACGGCGGGGTGGGCGGCGATATTGCGCAGCCGCTTCAGCCGGGTCGTGGTCTTCGGCTTGTCGTCCACGGCCGTGACGATGCCGTCGGCGCCGTGCCCGCCCGGTCCGGCCGGTACCGCGAAGACGACCGGCACCAGATGGGGGCGGCCCGCCTCGTCGACCGTCGCGAGCCGTGCCACCCGGGCGGCGGCGAACCGCCGTCGCGCCTCGTCCGCCGCCATCTCAGGCACCGTGGGCCTCCTCGGTTCCCGTGCGCGGCGCGTCAGTTCCCGTGCAGCGCGTCGATCACGTCGTCGTCGGTGAGCTGTCCGAATTCGTCGTACCACTGGCCGACGGAGCTGAAGGAGTAGGGCGCGTACAGGCAGACGATGTCGTCCGCCTCGGCGCGCAGGGCGTCGAGCGACTCGGGCGCGCCGACAGGGACGGCGAGGACGAGGCGTGCGGGCGCCTGGCGGCGGACATGGCGCAGGGCGGCGCGCGCGGTGGAGCCGGTGGCCAGCCCGTCGTCGACGACGATCACCGTGCGGCCCGCCAGTCCGGGCGGCGGGCGGCCCTCGCGGTAGCGCCGCTCACGGCGGTGCAGTTCGGTCCGTTCCCGTGCCACCGTGGGGGCGAGGTACTCCTCGCTCAGGCCGAGCAGCTCCAGGGTGTGCTCGTCGTAGAGGGGAGGATCGTCGCCCGCGATCGCGCCGATGCCGAACTCCTCGTGGTGCGGGGCGCCGATCTTGCGGACGAGCAGCACGTCGAGCGGGGCGCCTAGGGCTCGCGCGATCTCCGCGGCCACCGTGACGCCGCCGCGGGGCAGGGCCAGCACGACGGGGTCCGGCAGGGCGCCCCGCTCGCGCAGTGCGGACAGCCGCCCGGCGAGTTCCCGTCCGGCCTGCGTTCGGTCCTGGAACCGCATGGTCCGTCCTCTCCGCCGGGGGTGGCTCCCCCCTCCTCCCATGGTGATACGAGTGGTGATACGACGCCCCGGCGCGGACTATACGCATCGTGTATACGTACGTTCCGTAAAGGGCGTACATACGGCGCCGCATCTGCCGTGGGCGGGCAGCTGAACTCGCTGTTCCGGCCGGGCGGTTCCCTAAGATCGTCCCGTGGTCGACTTCCTTCTCCAGCGCACGGCACCGCTTCCCATCGACGAGGCGTGGCGTCGGCTCACACAGTGGCCCCGGCACGGCGACGCGGTGCCGCTGACCCGCGTCGCCGTGGTCACCGGTCGGCCGACCCGGGTGGGCACACGCATCGTGGCCCGCACGGGCATCGGGCCGCTCGCCTTCGACGACCCGATGGAGGTCACGGTGTGGTGCCCGCCGGCCGACGGCGGGCCCGGCCGCGTCCGTCTGGCCAAGCGGGGCCGGGTGGTCCTCGGCTGGGCCGAACTGGAGGTCCGCCCGGGTCCCGGCGGCCGCACCCGGGTCCTGTGGCGGGAGGAACTGCGGATCCGCGGACTCCCGCCGTTCTTCGACCCCCTGCTGACCCGGGCTTCCCGGGCCGTCTTCGGCCGGGCGGTCAACTCCCTGCTCAGGAGGGCCTGACGAGCTGCCCAAGCGCTTCGCGGCGGCGCCGGGTGCCGTCGCGGGGTCGGGTCAGGCCATGGTGTCGATGCGGTGGGGTGCGGGTGCGACGGGGTCGCGGTGGATCGGGGTGCGGGCGCCGGTGAGGGAGGTGCCGGTGCCGCCGCGGCGGTTCGCGACGATCTCCGACGCGATCGACAGGGCCGTCTCCTCGGGCGTGCGGGCGCCGAGGTCGAGGCCGATCGGAGAGCGCAGCCGGGCCAGTTCGAGTTCGGTGACACCGGCCTCGCGCAGCCGCTCCTCGCGGTCCAGATGGGTGCGGCGGGAGCCCATCGCGCCGACATACGCGACCGGCAGGCGCAGCGCCGACCGGAGGAGCGGTACGTCGAACTTGGCGTCGTGGGTGAGGACGCACAGCACGGTCCGGCCGTCGACGTCGGTGCGCTCCAGATACCGGTGCGGCCACTCCACGACGATCTCGTCGGCCTCGGGGAACCGGGTCCTTGTCGCGAAGACGGGGCGGGCGTCGCACACCGTCACGTGGTAGCCGAGGAACGTGCCGATCCGCACCAGCGCCGACGCGAAGTCGACCGCCCCGAAGACGATCATCCGCGGCGGCGGCACGGACGACTCGACCAGGACGGTGAGCGGCGCCCCGCAGCGCGAGCCCCGCTCGCCGGTCTCCAGGGTGCCGGTGCGGCCCGCGTCCAGGAAGGCGCGGGCCTCGGCGGCGACGGTGCGGTCCAGTTCCGGGGTGCCGCCGAAGCCGCCCTCGACGGTGCCGTCGGCGCGCACGAGCAGCGCCCGGCCGGCCGGCCCGGCCGGGCCCGCGACGATC
>NZ_JBSGBN010000231.1:0-7722 GCF_053601275.1 Streptomyces sp. NPDC004752
GGGCCGGTGTAGGTCAGGACGGTGGGCGAGGGGGCCCTGACCCCGGGTGTTGGACACGGGGTTATGCGGCTTCGGGAAGTGTAGTTGAGGGTGCGAAGAGCGCGTTCTCGTAGGCGATCGGGGAGCGTTGTCCGAGGCGGGAGTGACGGCGTCGGGTGTTGTAGCGGCTGGCCCAGTGGAACGCCGCGAGCCGCGCGTGGCGAGCGGTGGGCCACGCCTTCGCGCCCTTCAGGGTTTCCCTCTTCATAGACGCGTTCCAGCTTTCCGCGGCGGCGTTGTCCGCGCTGCTGCCCACGGCGCTCATGCTCCTGGTCACGCCCGCCTTGGCGCAGGCGTCGGCGAACGCGGCACTCGTATATTGCGAACCGTGATCGGTATACATGATGGCGCCGTTGAGGCTGCCGCGGGTCCGCTCGGCCGCCGCCAGGGCGTCGACGACGAGTTCGGCCCGCATGTGGTCGGCGATCGCCCAGCCCGCCAGGCGGCGTGCGCCGTCAGGGACACCCAGCCCGACCTCGACTGCCTCGCGGAGGCGCCGGACGGCCGGACGGCGATCGCGGAGGTGACCCGACTCTCTCCCGCCGTCGCCATCCTGGACCTCCGGATGCCGCGCCTGGAAGGGCTGCGCGCCGCCGAGGCGATCCTCGCCGCCCCGGCGAACGTCACCAAGGTGCTGCTCAGCATTTGCGACAGCGACGCGTACGTGCACCGCGCGCTGCGTGCGGGGGCCGGCGGATTCCTCCTCAAGAGCCTGCCCCCCGAGGAGCTCATCGCGGCTGTGAGGGTGGCCGCTGGCCGCGCGCGGGGACGTACTGATCGACCCGTGAAGACGGAGGGCACCGGGTCGAAGATCTCCTCCTGGGCGATTCGCACTCCGGCGCCACCCGGTCGAAGATCGTCGGCTCCACGAAGAAGCCCCGGTCGTACGCCTCCCCGCCGAGCCGGCCACCGCCGATCACAACCTCGGCGCCCTCCTCTCGGCCGATCCGCAGGTAGTCGAGGACCCGGGCCTGCTGGCGGGCGGGAGAGCGGACCGACAGCGGTGAAGTCGCGCCCCCATCTCGGTCAGCTGTGACATCGATGTCATGTTTCGGCCAATGATCGCCTCCATGGAGTCATTGCGTGAAGATCCCTTGAAAGCGGGATCATTCCTGGGCGACGCTGGGGCGCGTTCGTGTCCGATCGCCAACTCCGGTCACAGCAAGGAGACTTCCATGGGCCTGGCCATCCGTGCCTCGCTGGTCGCTGTTGCTCTCGTCGGGGCCGTCGCCGCGCCCGCGGGCGCGGCCTCGCAGGATCAACCACGTTCCGAAGCAAAGCCGTTGGCCGCGCAGTCCACCGCGGTGAGCGGGACGGGCGGTCTCAGTGTCGCCGCCAAAGCCGCGAGCGGGACCGAAGAGGTCCTGAAGGCCGACACCGCCGCCGCGGTCGCCGCCGCCAACGTGTGCGGATCGGGCTACACCGTCTCGGTGAGCGCCGCGCGGTACGGCACCTACGGCACCGCGTACACGTGGTGGAACGGCACCTACAGCGGTAGCAACACCCTGTACGACCGGCCCATCTGCGCCGTGTTCTTCAACGACACCGGCATCACGCACTACATGGGCGTCCGGCTCAAGGACAACTACACCGCCACCGCGGACACCGAGGACTTCGGCGCCTTCTCCCAGTACGCCGGTCCCGTCTACCAGAGCAAGGGTTACTGCGGCCAGGCGTACTCCTACATGGAGGACGCCACCGGCAAGGTCCTGGTCGACAACTACCTCAGCGTCGGAACATGCAACTGACGCACCTCCCGTCCCGCCCGCTCCGCCCCGGCCCGGCCACACCGTGGAAGGGCCGGGGCATGTCCGGCCTCGCCGTGCTGCTCCTGACGACCGGTTGCGGCGCCGGGGAGGACAACGCCCACCCCCCTGAGACGCCGACCGCGGTGGTCTCTCCGTCGGCGCGGCCGGACACGCAGTCCGCCGTCGCCACCTCCGGGGAACCGGCGGAGGACGCCGAGCCGACGCCCTCCTTCTCGCAGGACGGCGCCACCAAGGTGCTCCTCTACGGCAACCTGAAGGTGTCCGCCACCCCGGAGGCCGACGGCGTGCGGACCACGGTCACCGTGCGCAACGACACCGAGGGCAGCGCCAATTACTACATCGAGATCAGCGTCGGGAACGGCGTCGACTGGGTAGCCTCGAACACCTACCGCCTGACCGATGTGCCTGCCCATGGCAGCGACAGCCAGACCAGCACTATTGGCGGCGTCCATCTCGGGCCCATTCCGCAGCACCCGAAGATTTACGTCAACCGGATGGAGCAGTACTGAATCGGGACGCGGCGTCTACCGGCCCGAGGAGGCGGTGTCAAGAAAGATTCACCATAGCCGCGTCGTCCTGCTCGACTGCACGCTGATCCGCACCCGGCGCCGCACCGGTGGGCACAACCGCTGCAACTACAGCGGCTAATTCAAGGCCCATGGGCTGCACTTCCTTCTGCTCACCGACGAGAGCGGTCGGCCGCTTACTGTGGATTTCCGAGGCCTGTTCGGGGTGTGACATTTGGCTGAGCCCGGATCCACCGGCTTGATTCCGGGTGATCGTTTCGGCTTTGGACTTTGCCGTGCTCTGGGTGCCGACTCCCTCCACAACAAGTGGACGCCGGTACTCGACCCGCTGACCCTCGCTTCGGCACCCTCCATAGGACTCGGCACGGGCCTGATCGCCGGCCTGTACCCGTCCTGGCGATCCAGTCGCATCCAGCCCGTCGAAGTACTGCGGCGCTGAAGCCACTTCACCACCCGGAGTCCGACCCGATCACAGCGTCGTTCCGGCGCCCGCACCGAAAGGAACACAGCATGGCGGATGAAAAGGTTCTCGAAGCCCAGAAGTGGGTCAACTCGACCTACGGCAGCGTCTCCGGCTACGAAAAGTGCCCAGAAAACGGTCAGACCGGCTGGTCCACGATGTATGCGCTCACGATGGGGCTCCAGAAGGAACTCGGCATCAGCCCCGTGGTGGCCAACTTCGGTGACGGGACCGTAGCCAAACTCGCTGCACTCGGTGAACTCAGCAGCGGGTGGGCAAAGAACGAGAACATCGTAAAGATCATCCGGTACGGGCTCTTCTGCAAGGGCTATACCGGCGGCTACTACGACACCGGCTACTATGACCCTGACATCGAGCTTGCGGTCAAGAAGATGCAGGGAGACATGGGCCTGTCCCAGTCCGGCACTCTTCAAGCCAAGGTGTTCAAGGCGCTCCTGAACATGGACGCCTATGTGCTCACCGCAGGCGGTTCAGAGGAAGTCCGGTCCATTCAGCAGTGGCTCAATGGACGGTACTGGACGAAGAAGACCGTCGACATCGGCCCGGCCGACGGTCACTACTCCCGCAACGTCCAGCAGAACCTGATGAAGGCTATTCAGCTAGAGATCGGCATCGCCGAGACGGATGCTACCGGCAACTTCGGCCCCGGAACGCAGGCGGGACTCAAGTCCAAGGCCATCGTCTCCGAGGGCTCTTCCGGCATCTTCGTCCAGCTGTTCTCCGCAGCATGTGTCTTCAACCAGCCGATCGTCACCGTCAACGCGGATGGTGACACCGTGCAGACCAACACCGTCTTCAAAACGACGTTCGACAGCAACCTGACCACGTTCGTCACCATATTCCAGCGGTTCGCCGAGCTCGCGGCCAATGGCCAAGGCGACTACGCGACGTGGGCCCAGCTCCTGGTGTCGATGGGCGACCCGGACAGACCTGTCACGGCGTCCGACACTGCCTACACCATCACCGCGTCACGTGCCGCGAAAATGTACAGCGATGGCTATCTATACGTCGGCAGGTACCTGAACGAGGCATCAGCCGGCGGCGGATCGAAGATGCTCGAGGAAGGTGAACTCGCCAACATCTTCGACGGCGGCCTGCGCGTGTTCCCGATCTTCCAGGACAACGGCAGAACGCTGGACGAGTACTACTGGGGCAACGGCTACGCCCACGCACAGAAGGCCCACAACCAGGCCGTGCACTTCGGGTTCAACCGAGGCACCATCATCTACTTCGCTGTCGACTACGACGCCACAGACGCAGACATGCCCCAGATCCTCGAGTACTTCCGGGGCGTCGCGTCCGGCCTCGGCAGCATGGGCAAACGATACGTGCACGGCGTCTACGGCTCCCGACACGTCTGCGCCGAAGTCACCAAGGAGACCTATGCCCGGTACTCGTTCGTCTCCGGCATGTCCTGGGGCTTCTCCGGCAACCTCGGCTACCCCCTGCCAGCGAACTGGTCGTTCAACCAGATCAAGGAGTACCAGGTCACCAACGGAACGGACACGTTCTGGCTGGACCGAGACGCGCACCGCATCGGCTCCGACCCCGCGCAAAGCAGCGTCAACAGGCCGTCGTCGCCGGCGGACAAGTTCGTCAACTACGTCCAGTCCATTTATGACTTGGCCGAGGCGTACGGCAAGGGCAATCCGAACCAGCTCGTCATGGAGTACCTCCGCAGCGACGCCTACAACGACGCTCAGTGGGGGACGATGATCGGGAAGGCGGACGCCGGCTTTGTCACATATGCGAACAACCACAACATGAGCATCTGGTCGGAGTTCAAGGACCCCTTCACCGCCCAGGATCTCGGCGTGGAGCACCTGATGGCCACGGCGAACGGCCAGTTCGTCAAGCCCAACCCCACAGGAGACATCAGCCTCGGCGACGTCGCCGGCTGGGGCGGCGACCTGATGACTCTGTACGGCGAGTGGCGCCGTGACCACGACTCCTACGCCTCCGGCTCCACCTACATCAACGAGAAGATGGGCAAGATCGGGGTCGTGTCCACCTTCGGTTTCAGCGACCTGGTCGAGGACGCCGACGGGTACCTCATTGCCCAGGCGGTGCGTGGCGGGAAAACCATTGTCGAAGCGGTCCGGGACCACTATCAGGGCAGCGGAGGTCTCACCCGGTTCCGGGACTACGTCAACCAGCGGTTCGGCGGCACCATCAGTGAGGCCGCTGCCCAGGCGAAGAAGATCCTCACCGACGAGCCCACCAGCACGGACGGCGCGATCCTGGTAGGCGGGCGCATCACCCTCATTCAGAAGTTCGGCGGTGTCCCCACGCTCATGCCCCACCTGCTCCCGGCTGACGAGCTGAACGCCTGGTGCAATGCCTTCGGCGACAACCTCGTGCAGCATGCCTCCACAGAGACACTGCGGCGGGCCCAGTACCGAGCCAATCAGCAGAAGCTTCTCAGTGGGAAGTAGCGTCAGCAGTCATGTCACTCTTCGCGCTATTCGGCCCGCCCGTCATCACTCTCCTGCTGTTCATCGTCGGCGTGTTTCCGTACGCGCTGTGGGTCAGCCGGAGAAAGCCCTCACGGGCAGCCCGGCTGGCGGCCATCAGCACCTCGGTAGCACTTGCTGCCTACGGGGCCGGCACCTACTACGGCCTCGCTTACACCAACCCACTCGACCTCTGCGCAACAAAGACCGCCAGCGGCTCCTATATGGACAGCGGACGGGACTACAGCCTGACCTCAGCAGAGGTCCACGGCTTCCCCCCGTCCATCACTTGCCACTGGAGCAGCGGTTACAGCACCAACGACATGTCGTTCTGGACTACCCCCCTGCTCTGCGGAGGTCTGGCCTGCGCCGCCGTCTGCTTCACCTTGATACTCATCCATCGTTCCAAGCACAGAAGGGCGTCTCATGACCACAATCTTGACGCGTAGGCGGGCTATCAGCCTCGGCCTGGGAACTGGCGCGGCGATAGCGCTCACCTCCTCCATCCCCGCGCAGGCAGCTTCGGCTAGCGTCAAGGAGCGCACTTGGAGCAAGCCCAAGTCACAAAACGACTGGCCCATCCTCGATAGCGCGCCGAAGCACCGAGTCGAAGGCGCCAACGTCGAGGTATCTCTGGCGAAGGGCGATGTCGCGACAGTCCTGCTGTACGTCGCCCGCCGGTACGCTTACGAAATCGACATGCTCAGAGCCGGCGATCTCAAGGGATACACGAACCGCACCCAGGTCGCCGCGGCCTTCGAGTCGAACTACCTGTCCGGCACGGCCCTAGCGATCCGTCCCCTGTACTACCCCCTCGGCGCAGACGTGAAGAACACGGGCATGGGTGAGGCTGACCGGACCGTCGTGGCAGACATCCTTGCCGACTGCGAGGGCGTCGTCGCGTGGGGCGGCGAGCTCAAGCCCGTGAAGCAGTCACACTTCGAGATTGCCGTCCGTCCCGGAGATCCTCGTCTGAAGGCTCTCGCCGACCGAATCCTCGACTGGCACGAGACGCCTGGACGGGGGGCCGGGGCCATCGACGCCTTTGAACCGGCACGGATCAGGCGCTCCAAGAAGGCCGCGAAGACCAGGTAGCCGCGCGGCTTCCGTGCTACAAAGCGGGGCTATGTGGCACGGAAGCGGAGGGTCGACAGTCGCTTCAGAGAGGCGTATGAGACCAGTGCCGGTGTTCCCTGAACCGCCTTGGGTTCGGTAGAGATCTCAGGTTGTGGTGGTGACCTGGAGTTTGGTGAGTTCGGTGTAGTAGTTGGCTTCGTATTCGACGGGCGGGATGTGGCCTATCTCGCCGTGGAGCCGTCGGTGAGCAGTGTGCATCGTGAAGTTGCAGGTCACGGGTCTGGTGTGCGTGGGGTTCTCGATACTCGTGCCGGTCGCGGGTGGATGACTTCGGTGGAGATCGTCGGTCAGCGGGAGACTTCGCGGTTCGTCAGGACCAGCAGGGTCCTGACCAGGGATGTTGCCCACTTCGGGTCGGTGCGGACCTTGCCGAGTACCCGCCAGTTCTTGAGATGGGCGAAGCCGTGCTCGACCGGCACCCGGACGGCGGCGAGCGCCTTGTTGGACAGTTTCTGTCCTCGGGTCAGCGGCCGGTTGCGGGCGGCCTTGTAGCCGGTGATCACCGCCGGGTCGGTGTCCGGGCCGCTGTCGTCGAGGCCGACGAAGCCAAGGTCGGCGATGGCGCCGAGTCCGGCCGCCCGCAGTTTCGCGGTGAGCTGGTCGTGACGGCAGGCGGTGATCTCCGAGGATCGTCCGGGGCGGGCCGCCGAGACCCACAGCAGGCGGCCCCGGTCGTCGGTGAGCGCGATCACCAGCAGGCCATGGCACTTGTGCTTGCCGGAGTAGTTCTTCCGGTTCGCCGTGCCGGTGCGCCGCCGGGTCCGTATCAGGGTGCCGTCGAGCAGGACCACCCCGCCACCCGTTCGGGTGATCTTCTTGAGTGCGTGGTCCAGGCGCGGGGCGCGGGCGGCGAGCAGGCCGACGGCTTCGCGTACCCACCGGGTGACGGTGGTGCGGTGCACTCCGTTGCCGCCGGCGAGGTCGCCGGGGCGCTGGTCACAGCGCAGCACCGCCAGCACGATGCCGGCGATCTTCCCCGCGGACAGGGCCCGCCACCGCGAGCCGATCTTCTTCAAGTGGTCGCGTATCAGGGTGGCGAGGTAGTTCAGGGTGGCGCTCGACAGCGGCAGGCGGGCGGTGTAGACAAGGCCGTCAGGGCCCTCGGCGGGGCCCCGCAGGTTACGCCCGACTCCCTGTTCCGGTGTGGCTACTGGCGAGCGGTGAACCGTCCGTCGGGCCGTTTGTGCAGCCAGCCACGATCGGCGAGCTTGGTCATCTTCGCCCGCAGCGGTTCGAGCTTCCCGCGCACCGCCGCCTCAAGTCCCAACTCCTCGCCCACCGTCCTGACCTGCACCGGCCCGTCCGCAGCCCGCACG
>NZ_JBSGBN010000232.1:0-7107 GCF_053601275.1 Streptomyces sp. NPDC004752
GGATCCCGCCGGCCGGGGTGGCGGACGCGGCCTGGGACATGGCGCCGGCCGGGCCGGCGGTGCACGTGACGGCCGCGAGAACGGTGCCGGCCGTCAGCGTCACCGCCCGCCGTCGTAGTGTCCTGGCCGCCATCGCGCCACCTCGGTCTCACGACCCCACCTCCATTGTGGGCCTGTGGGCGGGCCGGGAGGTCGGAGCCGGGTAAGAGCGGGGGAAGTTCCCTGCCGGGGTCTTACCCGGGGGCGGGCGCCGGGGTCTTACTCGCGGGCGGGCGCCGGTGTCCTGCCCGCGGGCGGGCGGTACCGGGTCAGTCGCCCGCCCGGACCAGGCCGCTCTCATAGGCGAAGATCACCGCGTGCACGCGATCGCGCAGGTCCAGCTTGCCGAGGATGCGGCCCAGATGGGTCTTGACGGTTGTCTCCCCGAGGAACAGCCGGGCGGCGATCTCCGTGTTGCTCAGGCCCCGGGCGACCAGGGCGAGGACGTCCCGTTCGCGGTCGGTCAGCCGGGCGAGACGGTCGCGCTCCGCAGCGGGGGCCGCGGGCAGGACGTACCGTTCCACGAGGCGGCGGAGGGCCGACGGCGCCAGCATGATGTCGCCGCGCAGGACCGCCCGGACCGTCACCAGGATCTCCTCCCCGAGCGCGTCCTTGACCAGGAACCCGCTCGCCCCGGCCCGCAGCGCGCCGTAGGCGTACTCGTCGAGGTCGAAGGTGGTGACGACCAGCACCTTCGGCGGGGACGGCAGGGCGCACAGCTCCCGGGTCGCGGCCAGGCCGTCCACCTCGGGCATGCGTACGTCCATCAGGACGAGGTCCGGCCGGAGTTCGGCGCTGCGTTCCAGGGCGGCGCGTCCGTCGGCCGCCTCCCCGACCACCGTCAGATCGGGCTGGCTGTCGATCACCATGCGCAGCCCCATCCGGATCAGTTCCTGGTCGTCGCAGAGCAGCACGCGGTGCGGGGCCGCCGTCCCGGTCACCGGGACACCGCCGCGAGGCGGCGCGGCGTCAGCCGCAGGGTGGCGGCCACCCGGTAGCCGCCGTCGGGCAGCGGACCGGCCCGCACGGTCCCGTCGTACAGCGCCGCCCGTTCCCGCATGCCGATGAGCCCGCGGCCGGCCGATGCCGGAAGGGCCCGGGGCGCGGTCCCGGTGCCCGCCGAGTTGTCGACGCGGATGCGGACCCGGCGCTCCGGTCCCGGCGTTCCGAGGTCGATCCGCACCCGGGTGGCCGCGTCGGGCGAGGCGTGCTTGACGACGTTGGTGAGCGCCTCCTGCACGATGCGGTACGTCTGCTCGGCCACCGACGCGGACACCCCGTCACGCTCACCGGTCAGCTCCAGAGAGGAGTCGGCGGGTAGGCGGTCGACGAGCGGGCGCAGATCGTCGAGGGTGGGGCCGCGGCCGGTGAACTCGCCGTGCGGATCGGGGAGTTCACCGGTGCCTGGGGCGTCCGGGGCGCCGCCGGGCCCGTCGTCGGCGCGCAGCACGTCCAGGAGCTGGCGCAGTTCGCGCAGCGCGGCACGGCCGGTGGTGCCGATGGTCCGCAGCGCGCGGTCCGGGGCCGTGGGGTCGGTGTCGCGGGCCAGTCTCGCTCCCTCGGCGTTGAGCACCATGACGGTCACGCCGTGCGCGAGGACGTCATGGATCTCGCGGGCGATACGAGTCCGTTCCTCGGCCACGGCGGCGCGGGCCAGCGCCAGCCGCCGGGACTCCGCCAGTTCGGCCCGGCGCGCGAACTCGGCGAGATAGGCGCGGCGGGCGCGGACGTACTCGCCGAGGATCCAGGCCCCGGCGAGCCACAGGGCCACGGTGACCGGGGGGAGCCAGGCGACGCCGTCGGTTCCGGCGCTCGGGTGGCCCACGACCCAGCCGGGCGCCCACAGCAGCACGCACACGCCCGCGCACACGGCGGTCCCGGCGGCGGCGCGGCGCAGCCCGCGCACCGAGAGCGTGTAGAAGACCGCGGCCATGGCGAGGGCCCCGCGCCCGGGTTCCCGGCCCCACACCTCGCCCAGGCACTGCACCCAGAAGGCGGCCGTGACGAGCGCCGCTGCCGCCACCGGGTGCCGGCGCCGCCACAGCAGGGGCAGCACGAGTACCGCGTACACCGCGGTCTGCACCCACACGGGACGCCAGCCGGGCTGGTCCCGGATCACCGGTGGCGCGGCGACGAGCACGACGAGCAGGACGTCCATCAGCCGGGGATGGCGCCCTCGCCATCTCGCCAGGCTCTCCATCAGGCGAAGCACCGCCTCACGCTACGGCGGGTCGAAGGGCTGGGGCGTCACCCCGTGGGCTGCACCGGGGTCCTACCGCAGGAGGACCCGTCCGGACCGGGGGTACGACGCCGGGCCACACGGCGGGTGCCGAGCATGGCGGCCGTGTCGATCACCACGCAATTCCTGAGACGGCCCCTCATGACCGGGGCGGTGGCCGCCAGTTCACGACGGCTGGCCCGCGCCATGACCCATCGCATCGGTCTGGAGGATGCCCGGCTGGTCGTCGAACTCGGGCCGGGCACCGGCGTGTTCACGGATGTCCTGCTGCGGCTGCTGCCCGCGGACGCCCGGCTCGTGTCGATCGAGCTGAATCCACGGCTCGCGGCGCACCTGGCGGCCACCCGGCGCGACGCACGGCTGACGGTGGTGAACGGCGCGGCGGCCGAACTGGCACGGGCCGCGGGCGGACCGGTGGACGCGATCGTGTCCGGACTGCCGTGGACGGTCATGCCCGCCCGGGAGCGGGAGCGGACCCTGGACGCGGTCTCCGGCAGCCTGGTGCCCGGCGGCCGTTTCACCACCTTCGGCTATCTGCACGCCGCCTGGACCCCGCCGGGCCGTCGGCTCGACGCCGCCCTGCGCGACCGCTTCGACCTGGTAGAACGGGGGCCGGTGGTGTGGCCCAACGTGCCGCCGGCGTTCGTGTACCGGGCCTGCTCCCCGCGGCCCGCCGCGGACGGCGCCCGCCGGGCGGACTCGTCGGCGGCGAAAGGCGCGCGGCTCGACGCCGGAAACGGGGGTGCGCCACCGGCGCGGTCGTGATGGACTCGACCGCCGTGGAACCACTGAACACCCCCTTGAACACCCCGTTCGCCGCCCCGGCGGACCTGGCGGCCGGGATGGAACGCAATCTGGCCGAACACGCCTGCCATCTGCATCGCGGCCTGAGCGGCGCGACGGTCACCGAGTCCGGCGATCTCCTCGTCGCGGACAGCGGCCTTGACGACGACACGTTCAACATCGTCGCCGCGGCCCGGTTCACCCCCGCCGCCACGCCCGCGCGCATCGCCGAGACGGTACGGTCGCTGGCCGCGACCGGCCGCGGCTTCTCCTGGTGGGTGGGTCCCGCCTCGACGCCGCCCGACCTGACCGACCGGCTGTCCGCCGCCGGACTGCCGGTCGCCGAGCGGGAGACGGCCATGTGGGCGGAGCTGGACAGCCCCCTGCCGCCTGCCGCCGCCATGGGATTGGACATCCGGCCGGTCACCACGCCCGCGCAGCTCTGCGACTACGCGGAGGTCGTCGCCGCGAACTGGAGCCCGCCCTCCGACACCGTCCGCCGCTTCTTCGCCCAGGCCGCTCCCCTGGCCCTGGCCGCGGGCTGCCCGGCCCGCTACCTGGTCGGCTACGCGGCGGGCCGTCCGGTCTGCTCGGCCGAGGTCTTCCTGTACGCGGGGGTCGCCGGGCTCTACAACATCGCCACCCTCTCCGGTCACCGGCGGCGCGGCCACGGCACGGCCGTCACCCTCGCCGCGCTTCGGACGGCCCGGGCCCACGGTCTGCGCGTCGCGGTCCTCCAGGCGTCCACCGACGGCGAGCCCGTCTACCGTCGGCTGGGTTTCAGACCGTGCGGCCGGTTCACCGAACACGCCGTCAATCCGTGAACGCCGAACGCCCCTAGGGCCGCGGCCGGCGCGTGCGTGCGCGCCCGGCCCGCTCTCCCTCGGCGCCGAGCATGTCCGACGCTCTGTCATAAACCGCCCGGCATTGGCATGGACCTGTTCATGATCAGCGGTTAGGCTCTGCTCCGCCACAGGGCTGAGAGCGCTCTCCTCGTCTCTGCTGTTCCATCCCCACGACCGTTGGAACGACGAAGGGCAACCTCCATGAGACGCACCGGATTCACGCATGCCGGCCTAGCCGTCCTCCTCATGCTCGGCGTCGGCGTGACGGCGGGCACCCTGCCCGCTTCCGCCGACGACACCCCCGCCGCCATCCGATCCACCGAGGCGCCCGCCTCGGCCGCGCTGCTCTCCACGGTGCAGCGCGACCTGCACCTGACGAAGGCCGAGGCTGCGGCGCGGCTCGCCGCCGAACAGCGGGCCACGACCGCGGAGCCCGCGGCGCGCCGGGCCGCGGGGGCGTCCTTCGGCGGCTCCTGGTTCGACGCCTCCAGCGGCACCCTCGCCGTCGGCGTCACCGAGGACACGTCCGCCACGACCCGCCGGGCGATCCGGGAGACCGGCGCGTCCGTGACCACCGTCGAGCACAGCGCCCGAGAGCTGAACGCCACCCGGGCACGTCTCGACAAGCTCTCCGCACCGGCGGGCGTGAGCAGTTGGCACGTCGACCCGCGGGCAAGCACCGTGGTCGTGAACATCGCCGAGGGCAAGCGGGACGACAACGATGTCCGGTCGTTCGTCGCGCGGGCCCGCAAGGCCGGTCCGGTCACCGTCGAGGCGATACCCGGCGCGCCCGCGACCCTCGCCGCGGGCACCGTGGGCGGCGACCCGTACTACACCGGCAACGTCCGCTGCTCCATCGGCTTCTCCGTGTACGGCGGGTTCGTCACCGCCGGGCACTGCGGACAGCCCGGCGCCGGCGTCAGCGGCTGGGACGGCAGCCACATCGGCACCTTCCAGGGCTCGTCGTTCCCGGACAACGACTACGCCTGGGTCAGTGTGGGCAGCGGCTGGTGGACGGTTCCGGTCGTACTCGGCTGGGGCACCGTCTCCGACCAACTGGTGCGCGGTTCGGCCGAGGCGCCCGTCGGCGCGTCCATCTGCCGGTCCGGGTCGACGACGCACTGGCACTGCGGCACGGTGCTCGCCAAGAACGAGACCGTCAACTACAGCCAGGGTGCGGTGCACCAGCTGACCAAGACCAACGTCTGCGCCGAAGGGGGCGACTCCGGCGGCTCGTTCATCAGCGGCGACCAGGCGCAGGGGGTCACCTCGGGCGGCTGGGGCAACTGCGGCAGCGGCGGCGAGACCTGGTTCCAGCCCGTCAACGAGATCCTCGGCCGGTACGGCCTGACCCTGCACACCGTCTGACCCACCACACACCACGGCGGGCCCCGACCAACGGCCGGGACCCGCCCCGACCGACCGGACCGAACGGTTCGCCGACCGTCCCGGCCGGAGGGGGTCGGGGGGAGATCCCGTCGGGTCCGCGGGAAGCGAGGCCCGGCGGGCCGGTGAGCGGCGTCGGCCCCGGCGCGGGCCGGCGGGCGCCAGGTCCCGTCGGGCCATGGGGAGGAAAGCCCCAGCGGACCGATGGGCGGCGAGTACGTCAGGTCAGCGAGCAGCGGTCAGCGGGCGGCGGACGAGGAGACCGCCGTGCGAGCCACCCGCTCCACGAGCGGACCGCCTACGCCGCCCGTCCCGGCCAGCCGGAACGAACAGTTCGTCAGCCGTCCCGGCCAAGGCGGCGGACGGCGACCCCGTCGAACCGACGGACGGCATCTACCCCCGCGCGGATCAGCGGGTGACAGGTCCCGTCGGGCCCGCGGGGAGGAAGGCCCCGACCGGCCGAGGGGGCGGCGAGTGTCGTCAGGTCAGCGAGCAGCGGTCAGCGGGCGGCGGACGAGGAGACCGCCGTGCTGGCCGCCCGCTCCACGAGCGAGACGCCGTCCTTCATCGACGTACTGCCGTCGGAGAGGACCGCGACGAGGTAGTGGTGTCCGCCCGCCGCGACCCGACCGATGCTGTTGACGTCCCACAGCCCCGTGGTGGTGCGCTGGAGCCAGCCGTTCTTCAGCTCCACGGCGGTGAGGGCCGCCGCCGAGACGCCCCAGGACTGCTCGTCCACGACGCGAGACATCAGCGTGCGGATGTAGGTCCGGGACGTGACGGTCAGCCCCTCGGCGCCCGCGGACGTGCCGGAGGCGGGCTCGAACACCGCGCGCAGCAGCCGTATCTGGTCGCTGGCCGTCGTCCGGGTGAGTCCCCACTTGGTACCGGGGCCGCCCTGTGTCGAGGTCAGTCCCAGGCGCTTGTTCGCCGCCGCCAGGCCCGGGGCCAGACCGATGCTTCGCCACAGCGCGTCGGCCGCCGCGTTGTCACTGCGCTCGATCATCGCCTCCGCACGGCCGCGCTCCTGCGCGGTCGGGCCCCGCCCGGCGTCCTGCGCCTTGAGCAGCACCGCGGCAAGGATGTCGACCTTGATGATGCTCGCGGTGTCGTACGCGGTGTCGGCGCCGTACACCGTGGCCTCCCGGCCCGGGGCATCCAGGTCGAGCACGGCGGCGGTGACCCGTTCCTCGCCCTGCGGCCGTACCTGGGCGAGGAAGTCCGCGGTGGCGGAGTCGGGCCGCGCCGCGGCCGTGGCGGCGGCGGCCGGCTCGGGGATGAGGGCACCGGTCGACAGGAGGGTGGCCGCCGAGATCGCGAGGGCGGTGACGCCGACCGCGGCGCGCCTGCGGCCTCGCTCGGTCGCACGCGGCGGACGGGACGAGGATGACGACGGGTGCGGCATGGTGCGGTACCTCGGCAGTTCATCGGGGAGAGGGGGCACGCCACTGCGAAGGTAAACACTTCATCCCGAGGACGAAGTGACGGCTGCCACCCGGGAACTGCTTTGCCCGGTGATTGTGGGAAAGGCCACAGCTTCGGGTGTGGGCGGCGTCACGCCCCCGGTCGTCACGACCGCGAACGCCGGTGAACCGGCCGTCGGTCACCGGCCGCCGAGTCCGGTCGTGGCCACGGACCGCATGAGGTGCCGCTGGAAGATCGGGCCGATGAATGGATCGCCACCATTCCGCTCGACAGCAACGTCACCGCCGCCCTGCTCGACGGTCACGTCATCGTCACCTCAGCGGGTGACGTCCGGGGCCGCCTCCGGCGGCACCCTGCCGTCCGGACCGGCCGCCGCGCGGCGGACCGCGG